>JAUNFK010000013.1 GCA_030525085.1 bacterium | reverse complement strand
TTAAAGCATATCTAATTGATTGTAATACACCTTGAATTGCTATAGAGATGCCCATAAATACAAATCCAATACTAGATATTCTTAAAGCAGTTACACATACACTAATTATTTCTGTCGTTGTTCCACCAGCAAGGCCAAATAAATTAGTAAGAGGACGTGCAAATATTTCAAATAAAATACTTATTACTAAAGTTACGATGATAGTATCAATTATTCCATATTTAATACAGTCATCAATTCTCTTTTTATCTTGCATACCATAATTAAATGATAAAATTGAAATAATCGTGTTAGATAATCCAAATGCCGAGAATAATGCAATTTGCTGTATTTTATAATAGATACCAAATGAACCAATTAGAACCGTTTGGTTTACTTGTGCTAAGCCTAAGATAGCATTCATGCCTGCCATCATAACTGCAAGTAAAGCTTGCATAAGGGCTGCTGATACACCTATACCATAAATTCCTTTTATTAAATTCATATCTGGAACTATATATTTTAGATTTCCATCTATTTCTTTATTCTTTCTGTAATGAAAGTACATTGCAATAAACAATGATATAAACTGACCAATAATAGTTGCCCATGCTGCTCCAGCTACTCCCATATTAAGTGGATAAATAAAAATATAATCCAAAATAATATTTGCTACTGCACCAGATATTTGAGATATTGTTGATAACATTGTTTTACCTGTTGCTTGTAAAAATCTCTCATAAACAGTATAACCAATTGAACCTAATGATAAACACGTACATATTTTTAAATAAGACGTTCCCATTTTTATAATCTCAGAATCAGTTGTAAATAATGAAATGAACCATCTTGATCCAAATAAGCCAAATAACAAGAAGATAATGTATATGCAAATACTTAAAAATATTCCGTTACCAGCAATTCTATTTACTTTCTCTTTATCATTTTCCCCTAAACTCTTAGATAGTAAAGCATTTAATCCTACACCAGTTCCTACTCCAATGGCTATGATCATGATTTGAATTGGGAAAGCATAAGTTAACGCTTGATTTGCAATAGCACCCTTACTTCCCATATTAGCTACAAAGATGCTATCTATGACATTATATAAAGCTTGTAAAACCATAGATATAATCATTGGTAATCCCATTTTAAGAATAAGTTTATTCATTGGTGCAATTGCCATTTTATTTTGCTCTTTTTCTTTCATTTTTTCATCCCTTTCTTGACGAGAAAAAAGAGGCAAAATCCTAAACTGGATTTACGCCTCTTTCTTAAAAGCTACTCGTCTAAACAAGTAAAATTATATAATTTTTTTAAAATTTTTTCAAGAATAAAATTTGAACTTTTTACTTAAAACGATCTGCTAATTATCTTTATTATTTTAATAATTCTATTTTTAATTCATCATATACTTTTGTTTCTACTTTAGACTTTTTCTTTAATTTTTCAAATTCAGACTCTATTAGAAGAAACTCATCTTTAGCACTCATTGCATGATCTGATATACATATCTGCCCAATAAAATTAGAAAACATAAATCTATAGATAAAGGCACATAATTCTTTCTTATTAATGCATGTTTCATACTCTCCTTCTGGAAGAATTTCATAACCTAAATCTTTCAAAACATTATATCCTTCAATAATAGCATCCATAATTAATAATGAATATTCTTTATCCTTTTTTAGTAGTTTTAGATCGCCACCCACTTTATAACTAGCAAACACTAAAGGAAGAACAGCACATGCATGTGATTTAAGATAATCATTCATTTTATTTTGAATAATTACTTTTATTTTAGAATCTTTAAATATAGAATTTATAAACTCATTATCATCATCTTTACCATCTATTCTACCAATTTGCATTTTATTTAAACATATTGATTTTATGTAACCATCATATTTTTTACCAGCTGCCATAAAGAAACCAAATAAAACATTCTTATTTTTGATATTAGCATATTTCTCTGCAGTTATATTATTTCCAACAAACACAATATTCTTACTTTTATTATTTTCAATAATTGGTATTATACTATCAAGTGCTGAATATCTTGACACAACAAATATTACATCATATAGATCATTTTCATCTAACTTATTTATTATATTAAAGTGATCTATAGTTTCCTTTCCTAACTTATGTTTTATTACAAGGCCATTTTCTTTTAAGTTTTCGTATGTTTTACCCTTAGCTAGAATAGTTATATCATTTTCTTTTCTTAACGAATGTGCTAGATTAGAACCTAACACGCCAGCTCCAATAATTAATATTCTCATAAAATTACTCCTTCTTTATTCAACTAGTATGAAAACCTTTTCTAAGCTCATTTAGAATATTTTCTTTTAAAGTGATGCTTAGTGTAATAAGTAAAAATAAAGCAACAGCTCCCATTACTGCTAGACCCCAGCTATCTTCCTCGTGATAAAATGATAGACCTACAATAGAGCTAAAAATAGATAATAATATTAAAAATAAGAATGGAAAAATATTTTGTTTTTGTCTTTCTAAATCCGTAAAAAACAATACAGCTGTTACAATAAGTCCACTAAAAATTAAAATAGATACTACTTCTAATGCCCAGCCAGGAGATAAGAAAACATCTATAATTGTAAGAAGTAACCCAGTTAAAGTAATAAGCTTAACAAACTGACTGATTCGGTTATATTCAACTAAGTCTCTTGAAATAACTAAATCCCAAACCATATAAATTGACATTAATACAACTAAACTCCATGCTTTGCCACCTGTTGCTAAATTGATAATTGGACAGATGATTGCTGCAATAAGTAGTGGCCACTTCATAAAATTCATTAACCTTTGCTGTTTAACTTTTTCTGGAGAAACCTTAGGATATGTTATTTTAATTTTCATATAGACCGCTTCCTTCCACTGTTACATTTATATTATCATTTTCTAATAACTCATAAAACTTTTCTTCAAAGGTAGGATCAACAGTCATCTTACTAATTGAAAATGTTGTTATGTTATTTATAGTTACTACTGAGCATCCTGCCCTATTAGTAATTGCTGTACCTAAAATAAAATCCATACTTTCTATTTTATTAGAAAGCTCCTCTGGTAGTTTTACAACACCTAAATTAGATAACGTATTAGAAAATATCTTATCTCCCAAAAAGCCATACACTATTCTAGCAATCGGAGCTTTAATAGAAAGTGGCACAAATTTAAGCATACTAGTCATCCTCTTAGCTGATGTAACCATTTTACTCATTTCTTCCTTTGATGCTTTCTCATCTAACTGTTTAGTTATCTCACTAATTATATCTTCTAAGCTTGTTATTTTATCTAACTCTAATCTTATACCACAGTACATTGAAAAGTTACGAAGAGTCTTTGATGGATAATATTTACGCATATTTACTGGCACTTGAATACTTATATCACCACTTAATTTATCAGTAGCACTCTTACCAGCAACAAACATAAGAGCAAGTAAATATGATGTAATTGTAGCATTATATTTTTTAGAAGCCTTTTTTAAATCACTAGAATCCATTTTAAAGTGAATTATCTTGCAAGGTCTAACTTTAGATAACTTGCCATCCATCTGCACCGCCATCTTATCAATGAATCCTGAAGCATTTGAAGCATCTGGAACACTTTTAAAAGCATTCTCATATTCTTCTTTTGAAGGTTCTTCATTTATATCTAATACTGAATCATTCTTAGGTATCTTTACTCCAAGAAGCTTTAAATACTCTGCTGTTAAAGATGTCAAAAATGCCATCCCTCCTGTTCCATCAGTAAGGACATGAAAAAACTCAACACTAATTCTATTTTTATAATATTTTACTCTAAATGACTGAGAACCACTTCTAGATACCTTAATTGGCTGAGAAGGCACATCACACTCAACTTCAATTTTAAACCTTCTTTTAGTTATATCCAAATAATGCCAGAAAAAACCTTTCTTTAAAGTAGTAGCAAATGTAGAAAATCTTTTAATAGTAAAATTTAAAGCCATCTGTAATATTTCTGGAACAACATCTTCTTTTAAATACACAGATAATCTAAACATTGCCATCCTATCATGAGCCATCGATAATGGATATATCTTAGCGGCATCATCCAAAGGAAACCACAATACTGGAGGTCTAGCATAAAAGCCACCTAAGTTTTTAACATCTAAGTAAGATAGTGCATCTTTTAACTCAGTGCCTTGTTTATGATAATAAAGAATTGCTTTTTCAAAATCCTCTTTAAGTTTCTCCTTAGTATGTTTATTTAATAAACAGTGCTCATCAAATGATATAAAGAAATCTTTTAATAAAGTTTGTTCTTCTTCGGTTAAAGTTTTTATGTAATTATTAAATTCTTCCATAATATCACCACTAGTTATATTTTAACATATTTCCTCACAAAAAAAGAGCACTTAGTCTCTTTATTATTTTCTTTTTATTGGGATGCATCTATTTACTTTCTCTTTATAGTCTAAATATTCTTTACCAAACTTATCTTCTAACCACTTTTCTTCAGTGTTTTTCATTAAAATTGTTAGAAATAACCAATATATAAATGGTAAGATTAATAAGTAATAATTATTTACAATTAATAAGATTCCTATAGAAAGAAGTGTAAATGCAGAATATATTGGATTTCTGGTATAACTATAGATTCCTGTTGTTACTAGTTTACCTTCAGAAATATACTTGTCTACCTTATCTTTTATAACAGATACATACCACATATAAATAGATAGTACTATTAAAATAATTCCTAATACTAACAAAGGTATTCTAAAAGCATCTATATTATAAAATGGTATATAATCAAAGTGTGATAAGAATGAAAATACAATTGTTGTAATCATTATTATAGCCACGTATATTGGTCCTACTCCATACATTGGAAGTGCTTTATCATCTTTCATAACTCTCCTATTTATTTTTTAACTTATTGCAAACTAAATCAATTCCCGTATAAAGAATTCCATATATTATAGTTGCTACTATAGTAAGTTTCCAATCTAAATTTTTAGTAAGTAAATATCTTACTAGTGTATACATAACAAAGAATGCTGCTGTACTAATTAAATATTTCTTCCAATTATTCATATTTTTCTCCTTCTATCTTTTAAACACCTTTATTATAAACCATAGGCCTAATCCAATCAAAGCAAATGCACTACCTAATATAAGATTATCAAAAATAAGACCTAAAGCATTGCCAATAATAAAGACACCAATAATTAACCACTCTATCTTGTCATCATTATCTTCTACTTCGACGCCTAGAGCTTCATCAACCGAAAACTCCAAAAGGACTGCTAATTTTTTTAAACCCTTCACGTCTGGCACAGTCTCACCAGTTTCCCACTTAGAAATAGTTTGTCTTGCAACGTTTAACTTTTCTGCAAGCTCCTCTTGGGTCATACCTTTTTCTTTTCTTTTTTGAAATATTATATCTTTTAATTCCATTTCTCTCACCTCTAGGAAAATTATAGATAATTATCTAGTTTTATACTACCAACCATAAGTGGAAGTTTCGCGCTTATTTTTAACATTTTAATTTTTTTTAAATACTAATACAGCTTTAAGATTATTGGTAATAGACATTGTTATAAGTTCATAACCCTCTTCTAACATTTCATTACATTTCTCTTCGATTTCGTTAGCTATAATATTTATAGTTGGCGAAAACCCGATAACAATAGTTTTATACATTACTTGCACCTCCTAAATAATTATTATATTTTACTATTATTTTACCATTTCCCTTTGAATCCAAAGCATAAGTACTTGAGCTACATAATCTATTTCTTCATTTGAGAGTTTATGTCCTTTTTTTACACCATGGATTCTCTCTAAGCAACCTCTACAACAACAACCAGTAGCATGCTGAGCAATAAAAACTGGATGGACTTGTCTCATTGGAGTTTGTTTTCCATCATTACTTGGATTTGCTGGTGCTAGTCTTTTTGTTATCAAATCTCTTGCATCAGATTTTATTTTATCAAATCCTTTTTCTTTTACATAATCTTTCATTTTTTTATTTAAATGAAATGAACCTCTAAACTTACTTTTAGATAATGAGTCTAGTAAGCTATCAATATTCCTATTCAATATTATCATCCTTTACTATATTAGCAAATTTATAATTTATAACTTTTTCTAAATCTGTTAATTCCACTTCAACTTGATAACCTATCTTACCACCACTAAATATTATTTTATTAAAATTCTTAGCAGATTCATCTATTACTACTTTAAATGGTTTCTTAAGTCCAATTGGCGAACATCCTCCATGAACATATCCAGTTAATGGCAATAATTCCTTTTGAGGAATCATTTCAATACTTTTCTCATTAACACTTTGAGCACACTTCTTTAAATCTAATTCCTTATGGACTGGCAACATAAATACATAATTTTGTTTAGATTTTGCTACTGTTACTAATGTTTTAAATACTTTGTTTGGGTCTTCATTTAAAACTTTTGCAACATCTACTCCACTTATCGCATCTTTGTTTCCATAAAAATACTCATTATATTTTATTTTCTTTTGATCTAATATTCTCATAACATTTGTTTTTTCCATAAAGTCATCACCCTTTTATTTAACTACAAAAATTGTAATTTGTTATTATTTATTTCTTTTTACAAATACTACTCCAATTACCGTTATAACAACAATCATAAATGGAGCTACTTTAAAATATATCCACTCAAATGAATGCCATATAGTTCCAATAACTGCCCATTCTGGATTACTATAATCCCAATTTTGATATGGACTACCTAACAGTGCTAATAAGATAAATAATAAAATCAAACAAACATCAGCTATTATTAAAGTATTAACAAATATATTTCTTTTTTGCTTTTGTTTTTTAGATAGTTGTTCATTAATAACCTCTAGTTTCTCTGATATTACCTTTAAGTCTTTTTTTTCCTGTTCATCAATGTTCTCTCCAAGAATTGTACTAACTGGTGTATCAAATACTTCCGATATAGATATTAACATTTCTGCATCTGGAACAGATAATCCTTGTTCGCATTTTGATACTGTTTGTCTTACAACATTTAATTTAACGCTTAATTCTTCTTGAGAAAGTCCTTTATTTTTTCTTAATGTTTTTAAATTATCTTTTAACATTTATAATTTCTTCCTTTCATTAAATAAATTGTATGACAAATACCCTGTTGCTACAAGCAATGCATTTTAACATATCTATTAAACACTGTTATATCATAGCTTTCAATTAATTTATAAATTGTAATTTGTTATTTATTCTTTTTAATTAGTTTGAATATATTTATAAATATTAAAATTAATAATATCATAAATAAAGCCAGTATTAACCAAGGTTCCAGCATTCTATCAATAGTAGCAGTTTGTATCATAAATTCCAGTCTGTTCCTCCAAATACGAAATCTTCTTTTTTCAAGCACCATAATGAAATTGAAATAGGAACAATAATAGTCAATATCAACTGAATAATTCCCATCTTCTTATCTCTTTTATTAGAGTAAGAATACCAGATATAATACCTAGTCCTGTTATCAATCCAATTACCCAATCCATAATATTTACCTCACTTTCAAATTACTATTTTTCTAACAAATCATCAAATTGAAATGTATGTTACAATCCCGCAAATAACAAACGCTAAAATAATGGATATAAATAAACAATAAATAGTATCTTTAGGGCTCACATATAAAACTATGACTGTTCCTATAAAAATTAATAAATCAATTACACTTTTTAAATCAAAATACCATATTCCTATATTAAATGAGGATATGAACATTACAGAAAGGATTAAACTACTAATTAGCATTGATATTTTACTTTTACTCTTAGCATACCAACAAATATAGGCAAGTAAAGGAGAAATCAAAGTAAAGCCATACCATATCATCATATACTTTATTGGATTAAATCCACTAAAAAATATTGTATATAGATGATAACTAACGGTCATTCCTAAAAAGAATAATAATACGTTGATACTTGCTCTTCGTGGAGTTTTACTAAATACTGATATTGATATTGCAATCAATAGCCATATTCCAAATGAAGAAAATATATTACTAAGATCCAACATTCCTAATATGTGTTGCCACCATATTGAATCATTTATACTTAAATTATCTAGCCATTTTGAGAATATTCCTAAAACCACTCCAAATAGAAATATCAAAAATGTACTTAATATTTTATTTTTTAATTTTAAATTTTTATCAGGTATTCTTATTTTATTTAAAGTTTCTTGCATTAATTTCTCCTTTAAAAATCACTATTTATCTTCTTTTTTATTATTTTTTGATATATATGTTACTGTTAAAATAATACCAATAAGATTAGAACCAATTGATAGTCCTAGTAGAAGCCCACTAGTAAAATCAGCAAAGTTACCTGCTTCATTTTTACAAAAGAACGTATAACACACATACAATAAATTTCCTAATATAATTAAGAATGTACCAATTTTTAAATTTTTCATAATTTACCTCTTTCTATTTATCTAATTTTTTAAACCACAATTATAATCTTTCCATAAAGTATAAAACTCTTCTGCAGTAGACCAATCTAGATCATATTCTTCATATATATTACAACCAGTAAGATCTTGTACTGCTAAAGCTGAAATATAAGCATATACTCCAGATAATTTATTATCTTTATACATCTCTTCTAAAACAGGCACTGCCTTTTTACCTAATTTTATTATATTTTTGTAATATTCATTATTTGTATAATCATAAGGATTAGAAGAAGTTGTATCAGATACTTCACCAATTTGTTTTAGATTTTCAGTTATTGCCTCTTCTATATTTTCCTCATTATTAGTATTCTGTTTGTTATTAGAACAACCACATAAACATAAAATGCAGAATATACATATTATTATTTTTTTCATAATTACCTACCCTTAATCTGATTTATCAACTTAGTATACTCTATAAATAGATATAAACATACTAAGTAATAAATACTTACTAAACAAGTTACTATTATAAATATTTTACTTACTTTAAGTGATAATATAATTAGTATTAGAATAACTATAGGACATATTATTGATGCACATATCATTGGTTTTCTAATTTTATTACATACATCAAGCTGTTCTTTTTTATTATATAATTCAAAACTGTTTTTAGATCTAAAGATACCCCAGAAAGAATATCTATAAACAAATTCGATATCTTCTTTTTTAAGTTCATTAATCTTCTTATCAATCTCTTTTTGAGTCATACCTCTAAAGTAGTAAACTCTGTAAGTATATTCATTTTCTTTACCTTTTTCAAAATTCCAAAAGCCCTCAACTAAACTTGTAGCAAGCCATCCTTTAGAGCTCATTAGATTCATATACTCTTCATCTTTTAAATGCGTTCCACAATATTTAAATCTTATCATTACTCGTCTCCATTATAAATGTAAGTATGAAACTATACAAATTACGTCAAACAATCCCATTATATTAAAAATCAAATCCATAAACCATCAACTTACTTTCTATAAAAATGGAAATCACAACAGTCTTTACCATAACCTAAAGTTTTAGTTCTAGAAAAACCTAATTTTTTTAAATTACCATAAGTTACATCATCTACATCACAAAATAGTGGACATAACTCAGGGCATCCATTTTCTACGCATGCCGTATGCCAAAGGCATTTTGTCATTGTTACATCAAATGAGTTTTTATCACTTCTTTGTGTGCTTTCCCATAAATCAGTTTTACGGACAACTCTAAAAAATATTTTACTATAAAGAAAGTAAAAACAAGGTAGTTTTTCCATCTTTTCCATGGATTCATGCTTTTGCTTAGCAACAATATCCATCATATATTTTTGCATATGTTTATAAATTTCTTCAGTTTCTAAATTACATTCTTGCATAGCTTTATAAAGAGCAATTCTAGGTAAAATAGTTCCAGTAAGTGTCTTTCGTTGATTTTTAGATTTACCTTCTATCTTATTAATTATTTCATGAAGTATTTCTTCCTCTTTAACAAATATTGAACTTCCCTTATCAGCACCAAACTCTTCATTTAAAAATTTCTTTATTTGTTTTTGCTGTTTTATTTTCATCTTAATTACCTCAATTTTCTATAAATATAATCTCAATACTTGATACTGATATACATCATCACTTTCTGTATAGCCAACTTTAATACCTTTACCATTATTTGCAGTCTTTCCGGAATTAACTTTTTCTTTAGCATCACTAATTAATACATCTATTTCCGAATCTGTAATCTCACTATTATTTGCTTTAATTAAATATTTAATATATGATGCTGCATCACTTTCATACTTACTAGATTTCTTTACATAGAGAAGCGCATAATTAACAACTTCGGTTTTATCACCAGTATAATTTTCTGGAACAACTACTAAATAAATACCATCAATTAAACCATACCAGTATTCTCCATTATCCTCAGTTAAATAATCAGTGGATGCAGAGTTTAATGCACTATTATCCTTTACTTCTGTATTAAATTTAGCAACTAGTGTTTCAACATTTACTTTTTCTACCGTTCCATGTTTTTCAACTGACTCTTGAAAATCCTTTTGAGCTTCCTCTACCTTATTCTTACCACAACCAGTTAAACTTAAAACTAAAACCCCACATAATAAAATATAACTTATAACCTTTTTCATAATTTATCCTTCTACTTTCTACGAATTTATCATATCACATTTTTATAAACTTAAAAAGAAGCCTAAGCTCCTATCAATATTTTATTTAGATTTCTTTTATATAGATCCCAAATATTCGCTTTCTTAACACTTTCCATAACAGTTATAGGTACACTTTCTTTTTCTACTCCACCTTCCAATATTTGCATTTGGCCAATTATATCTCCTACTTTAACTGGGGCTTTTATTGGATCAACTAATATATTAAAACTATATTTCTTATCATCATTAATTTCTTCTAAACTAGTAGCATCACTAATTAATTTTAAATTAACATACTCTTTTTTACCATTTAGTACTTTAACCTCACCTAGATTTTTATCTTTTTCCATTATCACTTTTATCTTATAATTAGCAAAACCATGATTCATAAGTTTGATAGTATCATTACTTCTTGCTTCCGTAGTAGCTTCATTCATAACTACACTTATTAACCTCATACCATTTCTTTTAGCAGTTGCAGTTAAACAGTAACCAGCTTTTTTAGTGAAGCCTGTTTTAAGACCATCTAAACCATTAAAATATTTGATAAGTTTGTTAGTATTGACCATCCATGTTCTAGTTCCATCAGGTTTATTTAAAAACTCTTCATAAATGCTCGTATAATTAAGAATCTCTTCATGTTTTAAAAGCTCTCTAGCCATCGTACTCATATCTCTTGCAGTAGTTAAATGGTTATCATCATCTAACCCATGAACATTTACAAAATTAGTATTTTTGCAACCTAATTCTTTAGCTTTTTCATTCATCATTTTAACAAAGCCTTCAGTGCTTCCACCAATACGTTCAGCCATAGCAACTGCGGCATCATTAGCACTTGCAATTTCTATACTCTTTAAAAGTTCTTTAACACTAAGTTGACTACCCGCTTCTAAAAATACTTGACTACCACCCATTGACGCTGCATTATTACTAATACTTACTTTCTCATCTAAAGTAATCTTACCAGACTCTAACGCTTCCATAATAAGAAGCATCGTCATAACCTTAGTCATAGACGCTGGGTGTAATTTCTCATCAGCATTTGTTTCATTTAATACTTTACCAGTTGATGCCTCAATTAAAATGCTCGCTTTAGCACTTAACTCTAAATCTTCAGCGCTAACCATAAGTGGCATCATCATTAGACAAATAAATAGAAATAACTTCTTCACATAATCACCTAATAAAAAGTATTCTAAAAAATAAAAAAAAGACTTAAAGTCTTACTTATTATTATAACTATCTAAAAATGAATGATACTTCCCATCTTTAGTAGAACCTAATATACAATTTAAATTAACATTATCCATTGCTTTAAAAATATTATAATCAATATCTGGATTTAACTTCTTTAAGTCTTTAATAAGTCGTTTTATTTCAGCTCTTTTACTTACATGCTCTCTAGAATCCTTTTCTGTAAATGAACAAGCACAGTTTAAGAATGTTAAATCATTACTACGTTTCCAAGCAAGAACTGCTTCTTCTCTTACTAAAAATAATGGTCTAATAAGTTCTAGTCCTTCATAATTATCACTCTTTAACTTAGGCATCATTGTTTTAATTTCTGATCCATAAAACATAGATAAAAGAGTTGTTTCAATAACATCATCAAAGTGATGGCCAAGAGCTATCTTATTACAGCCAAGCTCCTGTGCTTTACTATATAAATGCCCTCTTCTCATTCTTGCACAGAAGTAACAAGGGCTTTTCTTAAAGACTCCACTATCAACAACTTCAAAAATATTACTATCAAATATCTGCAGATCAATATTAAGTGTTTTCGCATTTTCTTTAATCATTTCTAAATTCCTAGCACTATATCCAGGATTCATACAAACATATAAGGCATCAAATTTAGTCTCACCATGTTTTTTCAATTCTTCTACACATTTAGCCAGCAAGAATGAATCTTTACCGCCGCTAATGCATACCATTACCTTATCGCCATCTTTAATAAGTTCATATTCTTTAACAGCTTTAACAAACCTACTCCATATCTCCTTACGATACTTTTTTATAATAGAACGTTCTATTTCTTTATATCTTTCCATAAACTACACCCCTAAATAATAACATTCATCTTCACCAATAACAAAATCATTTGGTGTAAATTCTAAAGTATCCAAATCAAAATAACCCAAAACATATTCACACGGTACAAAAGAAATATCATCTGAATTTTCAAAAAGCTCAGGATCATTTCCATTTAAAGACGACACAAAATTATATCCTTTACTTTTAGGTACTCTTATTATAACCATTTCATCTCTTTGCATTACTCCATTACCCTTTTCATCACTCAAAAATTTTTCAGGGTCACTAATCATATCAGGCTCAATTTCAATCATCGTTGTATAATATTCTTTTTCTGCCATAAGTAGTCCATGCGCCATTATCTTTTCCCCAACCCCATGACCAGTTACATGATAAAAATATCTATAACCTTCAAAATTAAATAGTTCATTAAATAAATTACTCATTAAATCACCAACAAAATAATACCATAAAACAGGTATAAAAAAAAGAACTTAATGTACATAAGTTCCATGTAATTTAGCTAACTCATCTTCCGTTAATGGATCAATTGTCCACTTATCATCAGTCTTAGTTAAAGTAAAATCAATTGTATAAGTTACTCTATCTTTAGTATTATTATAAGCTTTAATCTTATACTCTAATCCTTTAGAAACACTATAAACACCATTATCATTAAATTCATCTGGATTACTTGCTATATAACTAGTCGCATCAGCTTCTGTCTTATAATAATCATAAACTTCAACTTCAGCAGTAACAGTTGCTTTATCACCATCAATTTTTTCATCTTTTATCTTATACTTTAAATCTTTATATTGTCTTTCATAAACCTCACGATATTCATCTTTATAATCATCAGCTGCATTAATACTATCTAAAAAATCATCTAATTCAGTTTTAAGATCGCTACTATTTGTTTGATATTTCATAAGTAACGCTTCTACTTTACTCTTAGGACTATTTCCCATACTACAACCAGTTAAAACAAGTAAAATAAGTAAAACCAATAAACCTTTTAATTTCTTCATACATTCCTCTTTCTATCTCTATTATGTAAAATAAACTTGAAATTATACTCTTTTGTGATAAAATTATTTCAAGGTGACGAAAAATGAAAAAATTATTATCAGGTATTAAACCTACTGGAGAACTTACTCTAGGAAACTATATAGGAGCTATTAAACAATTTGTTAAAATGCAAGAAGACTATGAAAGTTACATCTTTGTCGCAGATCTTCACGCTTTAACTGTTTATAATGAACCAGAAACTTTAAGAAGAAGAACAAGAGATATTATTGCTGTATATCTAGCATGTGGTTTAAATCCAGAACATACTACACTATTTATGCAATCTGAAAATCTATATCATCCACTACTAGGATGGATAATGGAATGTAATAGTTACATGGGTGAAATGAGTAGAATGACACAATATAAAGAAAAAAGTAAAAATAAAAATGAAAGTGCTATCTCATGCGGACTATTTACTTATCCAGACTTAATGGCTGCTGATATACTTATGTATGACGCTGACGTAGTTCCTGTTGGAATCGACCAAAAACAACATGTAGAACTAGCTCGTAACATTGCTGAAAGATTTAATAATAAATATGGTGAAACATTCGTCGTACCAGAAGCAATCATTACCAAAGAAGGCGCTAAAATCTATGATCTACAAGAACCAACTAAAAAGATGAGTAAAACTGCAGATAACGATAAAGGTTGTATCCTTCTACTAGATGACATTGAAAAAGCAAGAAAAAAAATAATGGGCGCTGTAACAGACTCAGAAAGTATAGTTAAATATGATCCAGAAAACAAACCAGGTATTTCAAATCTAATGACTATTTATGGTAGCTTAACTAACAAAGATTATGAACAAATTGAAAAAGAATTTGCTGATGCAAACTATGGAACATTTAAAAAGGCTGTAGCTGATGAAGTATGTAAACTACTAACTACTATTCAGACAAAATACAATGAAATAATAAACAGTAATTTAATAAATGAAACATTAGATAAAGGACTGGCTAAAACTAACGAAGTCGCATCAAAAAAACTAAAGCAAGTATTAAATAAAATCGGTATTGGAAGAATGTAATTCTTCCTTTTTTATTGTGCATAAATAAAAAAGAAGCCTAAGCTTCTTCTTCATCCAAATAATTACTAACATTTGCTAAGAATACTGCTCCTAAATAGTTTAAAGTTGCTTCATCCTTAACTATATCAAAATATACATCATTATCTTCTTTTGTTTCCATAAGAATTATTGTTTCAGTAGTAGGTTCATCATTTTCCCCAACCTTATTTGCTAAATAATATTTAATTCCATTTTGTACTGTTTCATCAGCAATATAGAAGCTTTGACCATCTTCCATATCAAAAATAGTATTCTCTTTCATTCTTTTCTCCCTTTTTATTTATTCATAGAGTTTCCAGGTGTTGATAAACTTTTCACATCACCAAATATAGCTTCATATACCATATTCTTTAGAGTATCTTTATCATAATCACCAGGTTTGATTTTTCCCTCTTTAATATATCGATCAGCTAAAACTTTTAACTCTTCATCAGTAATTTTACCTGAAACAATGCTATCTAAAGTTACCTTTTTTGTAGCATTATCTATTTCTTCAACAACAGCACGTGCATCCTCTGCTTCATTATCATCCATTTCCTGCGCTCTTCTATCTAGTGCCTCAGAAAATCTTTGCTTCAATGACATTAAGTTAGGCAATTTGTGACCTCTCTTATAACAGAACCAAATACATTCAGTAGCTATAGCTCCACCAGCTATTAGTAAAGATGGTACAAAAGCAAAACTTGTTGCAGCAAGACCCAAAAGCGCACCACCTACTACAGCAACGTGATGGAATGCTGAAGATTTTCTAATTCCTTTTAATTTGAAATCATGTTTTCCTTTTTTACCATTATCATGTGAAGGTTCATCACTAGGTCCCCCTTTAGGAGGCTCTGGAGTAGGTCCACTTTTTGGAGGTTCAGGAGCGGGTTTAACAGTTCCAGGAGCTGCTGGTTCAGGTTGTTTTCCACCAGGCGTAACAGTTTTAGTTTTAGCTTTATCAAAACAAGCAATATCAACTATCTTATCAAACCCCTCAAGTTTAACATAAGATAATCCTTGATAGATTACAATCTTTTCAACCTTATACTCTTGTCCTTTAACAAGACCATCTGGCGCACCTATATTTAAAATACTTTGTGCTTTTCCGTTGAAAACAACAGTGTCACCTACATTAATAATTTCATCATTATTAAATTCTGGAGCACCTGCAGGCTTACCACTAGGTTTTGGAGTAGCAGGTTTAGGTGATGCTTTCTTGGCATTTCCTTTAGCACTCTTCTCAACTTTCATTTCACCTAACAAAGAATCAAACTTTCTCTGTGTATTTTGTAATCCAACAATATATGCACGATAATCATTTATTTGAGTTCTTAACTTCGCAAATTCATCAATTAATGCTTTTCTTGTTTCATCTGTTAATTTTAAACCGTTTATAAAACTAGATAATCCAGAAACTTCTGCTTCAAATTTAGCAATTGACTCTAAACTATCAATTGAAAAACTTTGTTTCTGTTCCATACCTTGTAGCTGATTAATATAATACCTATTTTGATCAATAGATTCTCTAAGCTTCATAGCTACAGGGCCCTTTAAATCCTCAGCAGTTAAATTTCTAAAAGCAGTATAATTCTTCTCTAAACTCTCTTTTGCATGAGCAAGTTTCTCAGAAGTATTATCAAATCCCATTTTATTTTTTAATTCTTCAACACGCATAGTAAAAATACTTTTACCATTGTCTGGCTTATTAACATCATGATATCTCGCATCAGTTTCAATATTATACTTTGTATCACTATTTACAAGTCTTTCAATATTATCTAAAATACCTGGTTCAGACTTAGAGGAACCTAATTTAGTTATTGAAGAGCTAAAGATAGAAGAATAAAAACTATCCGTTTTGCTCTTCTTTTGGCTTAACTCTTCATCATACTTTGCAAGTAACCCTATATTTTCTTTAACTTTATCGATTCCTTTGTTTTTACAGTAATCCATCAAATCGCCAAGACTACCTTTAATTTTAAACCCATTTTTATCTAATAAATCATTAATAGCTAAAACAGAATCTAAATCATTACTTTGATGTACCTGGTCATTAAGATTATTAATTTTATTTACGTCCATATTAATTCCCTCTCTTCACAATAATTTTAACATAATCAGCATCTAATTACAATCATATATTTAACTCAGCATCAGCTAAGTCACTATCTAAATCAGCAGAACTTACATCATAACTATCTTCTATTTCTTTAACCAAAGTATCATTAGACTTAATTAAGCTAATTCTTGTATTTATTCTTTTTAATAAATCTTCTATTTCTTCTTTAACCCTAAAATCGACATCATTCAAATCTTCATCTAAATAAACACTATCAATTTTATCAATCATACTTACTCTATCTAAATACCTAGCACCTAAATTATTTTTCTCTAAAATAGCATCGATTTCTTTAGCATAGCCAAGCATTTCATTTAAATAAGCATCAATTTCACTATTAATTGTTTTAACTCTAATAGTAGCAAGTAACCTCTCAGTAGCAGCTTTCTGCTTCTCACTTTCAAATAACATATCCATAAACATTCCTCCTCTTTATTCTCTTTAATTATTGCACCACATAAGGATCTTCACTAGTCCCAGTTCCAGTCACAGTAACAGTTGACTTAAGTGATATTGCTGGCCTTACTCTATTGCTATAAACACCACTCATACTGTACAGCCTAGTTTGAATATAATTGGTAATCCAAATAATAGTATAACCCTTCCCATCTGCTGGTTCACCATCTTCAAAATTACTTGGAGTCATGGTAAAATATCCATCCGCAGCATTTTCACGTAAATAAATTTCATTTCCATTAGGTACATTGAATACAAATCCTGCAAAAGCCGCTTCATCAGCAGTTAAAAGTCCTATTTTATAATCTAATAAACCGTTTCCATTGATTTTATCATCTACTGTATATTTTGATAGTTTTCCACCATCGTTATCGTTTGGACATACTAAACTAGGATTAGTATTAGATATTCTATTGAACCCTGCATAGTATGAACTATTTGTTCCGTAACCCAACCCACTTGTAGTACTTTTATCGTTGCACCATATAGTATCTGCAATTTTATCGGTATATAGTATCAAGTTATCCTTATACCAAGTTTCTAGATATGTTAAGATAGTGCTTTTGTTTATATTAGCATGTGTACTTGCATAATCACCTGAGCCTGGAGTCCCATACATGAATCCTATATAAGCCGGATCATCATATTTTGAGTTAAAAGAAGAACTTCCAGAATATGCAGCATAATCACTATTGTTTGCTGAAGAACATGGATTGGTAACGTTTGATGTGTTATTGTTATGAAGTACTAATTTTATAGAACCATCACCTAAAATTCTTACTATTCGCCAGCACATGTTAGCAAACTGTACATAATTATTTTGAACATTACCTCTAAAATAATAACTTGTTCCATAATCATCTTCTGTGCTTGCTAGAAGTGCTTCGGTTGCAGAAGAGACTTCACTGCCAGGCGTAGTAAGTGGCGTTTCAACATCATTAGAAGCTAATATTCTATCTTTTAAATTACTTGGTAACCAACCGTCGCCAGCTTTACCTTCTACAGAAATCTTTAAATGTATTTCCTGCCCTAATGCAGAATTTGGTAACTTATAAGTTGAAGCATCTGCAACCCATAATCTTAATTTATATGTATTAGTTGCACCAGCATCAATTACTCCACTAGCAATCTCATAATCAGTTTGCCCAGAACCTAAAGAACTAGCAGTACCACCATCAAGAGAATATCTAATAAACTGATGTGGTAATAAATTTGTTGTGTAGTTTGAATCATTAACTACTTTCACTTTAAATTGATAAGGAACAGTACCGCTATTTGTTATAGTCCAAGTATATATATTATTTGTTTGATTTCCCGCAACTGTATCAGTCATTGGATTAATATCCGTAATACTAATAGCAGAGCCACCAGTAAAAGTAATATTTAAATCACCTATTACCATTTTCTGATCAGTGGCATTACTTTTTGTTTCTTCAAAAAGAGCAAAAGAAGCAGTTACAGCAAGAGTTCCAACAAGAACAAAAGTAGCTAAAATAAGCATTACCTGTTTTTTAATTAGTTTATTTATATACATAGTAAGACTCCTTATTCTTTATTACTATTAAAATAATATCAAAATATTTAGTATTTATCAATATATTAACTTGCATTTTATCTAATATTTTGGTAAAATCAGTGTTGTAATTTAAGGAAGGAGATATTTATGGCTAACATTAAGAGCGCTAAAAAAAGTGTTAAAACTGACAAAATTAAAACAGCAAGTAATACTTCTTATACCTCTAAAGTAAAGAACGGAATGAAAAAACTAGAAAAAGCAGTTAAAGAAAAAAATCTAGAAGCAGCTCAAGCTCAATTAAAAACTACTATGGCTGATTTAGATAAATGCTCTAGTAAAGGATTAATTAAAAAGAATACTTGTGATAGACAAAAAGCAAGATTAAATAAAAAAGTTAAAGAAATGATATAAGCTTGGATTAACATCTAAGTTTTTTTATTGCCAAAATTTTCACTTTTAATTTAATTAAGAGTTTGATATTATAAATATGGTGATACTAGTGAAATCTAAAAACATAATAACTACTCTTATAGTTATTTTAATAATAACCTTCTCTGCGTTTAACTATAATAAAATAATTGATTATATAAGTAGAATCTTTAGTAAAGAACCTAAAGTTATCTTAAATGAACCAAATGCTTATTACAAAAAAGTAAGTTATGACTTTGTAAAAGAAAGTGAAACATTTATCCCATTAAGCATTCAAGATATTAAAGACATCTTTTACAGTATTCTTAACCGTGGTTATGATGAATTTACTTTTTATTGTCCAAGTGAATACGTATCATGTCTAGATGACGTTAACTCAATTACCAATGATGCAAATACTCTTACTCACATTAATAACTTTGTTAGTCCATTTAATAACTTTAAAGCAATCAATGTTACCTACTCTCAAAGTGGTGAAGTAAACATTGAAATAGAAAAGTTATATAAAAATGAAGATATAAATACAATCAACAATAAAATAGATGAAATCATTAAAGAAAACATCACTGAAGATATGACTGCAGAAGACAAAATATTAAAGATTCATGATTATATTATCAATAATACAAAATATGACACTAATCAAACCGATCCAAAATCATCAACTGCTTATGGTGCACTTATTAATAATATTGCTGTATGTGGAGGTTATGCTGATTCTATGGCTTTATTCTTAAATAGATTTAACATTCCAAACTTTAAAATAGCATCAAGCACTCATGTATGGAATGCAGTCTACTTAGATAATGCTTGGGTTCACTTAGATTTAACCTGGGACGATCCAGTCAGTAGTTCTGGCGAAGATACTATCTTACATAAATTTTATCTTATTGATACTCCCTCTCTAGAAAAATATAAAATAACTGATCACGAATACGATAAAACTATTTATGAAGAACTTTCTTAATATCATCTTGATAATACTCATATACTGATTTTATAACACTTATAAGTGGTGTACTAATAACCATACCTACTATGCCAAAGAAATACCCAAATACTATAAGTCCAATAAGAATAATTATTGGATTTATTTTTAGCCCTTTACTCATAATATATGGATGAATAAATGATGATTCAATAAACTGTAATATCATTATCTCTACCATAACAATAATTCCCAGCTTCAAACTTACAGATAACGACACTAAAACTGCAGGCACTCCGCCAATATAAGGTCCAATAAATGGTATAACATTAGTAATTGATGTAAAAATCGCAAACAAAAGTGCATAAGGCATCTTAGTAATACTAAAGGTAATTAAACTCATAACAAACAAAATCGCTGTATCAAGTAAAGTTCCTTTAACAAATACTCTTAAATTACTAGTAATCTCTAACGATAATTTAGATGGCACTCTCTTACTTATAAATCTCGTAGTATCTTCATGATTAGTTAAAAAGAAAAACGCTATAAAAAAAGCATAAAAAGAATTAATAAGTACATCCTTTAGTCCTATTGTGCATCTTACAAATCTCTTACCAATCTCCCCTATATTGATATATTTTAAAAATTTAGAACTATACCTTTTATATAAAACAACCATATTCGGAAACAAATTACTAAACTCCCTAATAATCACAGGTATTAAAAAATAACCTATAAGAAAAATAATTAACCCCAAAAGCAAAAAAGTAAGAGCACTAGAAATGTATGTATTAAATTTTTTATTAAAGAAAAGCATAACTGGCTTAATAATCCAAGCAATCACAAACCCAAATATACAAGGACTAACTAAACTTATAATTATGCAGCAAAAATTTAATATCTTACACTCTTTAATTATAAATAACAATAACAAGATATTTGCTAAAAATAAAAATATTTTTAAAAGTTTTAAATTCTTAATCTTATTCATATTATTATTATTTATAATAAAAAAATTATTATACAAAAAAAGTAGGACTTAACCTACTAATTTAGAAGTATCATCAATTAAATCATTAACTTTCTTTTTAACTACTTCTTTATTTTTAGAAAGCTCACTAGCGCCTAACATTACTGCTGCACCAAACATAGCTCCCATCATAAAACTAAAAAAATCTTTCATAAATACACTCTCCTACTTATTATCTTGCGTATTTATCTTTAAATTATTCAATATCTTACTTTTTAAATTTGTCTTACGAACTAAGCTATAACTATTATCAACACATTTTATAAACGCATCCTTATCACCAAGTAATACCAAACTTTTCTTAGCTCTAGAAACTCCAGTATAAAGAAGCTTATTATAAAGCATTCTTGAATACCCCTTAGTAATTGGCATAATAACATGCATAAATTCAGAACCTTGACTCTTATGAATACTTATCGCATAAGCATGAGTTATTTGATTAAAATTCTCTCTCTTATAACTAACTTCATTATTATAATAATCAACTATTATCGGTTCTTTCTTAGAATTAACATCTATACTCTTAATATACCCGATATCACCATTATAAATATTATTATCAATATCATTTACTAAATTAAGAATCTTATCGCCAACTCTATATGTAATTGGTCCAACTCTTAACTCATCCTTACTCTCATCTTTCGGATTTATCAAATCCTGTAAAACAATATTTAAATTATCAATTCCATTTTCACCCTTATACATAGGAGCTAAAACTTGTAAGTTACTTAAATCAATTTTCTTTTCTTGCATCTTTTCTACTATTTGTATTAAAACACTTTTAATCTCTTTAGAATCACAAGATATAAAATTATAATCGTCTTTTTTATCTAAATAATCCTCAGTAACATTAACATCCTTAATATCTTTAGCAAGCACTGGTATATAAGAGTTCTCACTCTGCCTATAAATAGTATCTAACTTTATATGAGGAACTCCAGCATTAATCATATCCGACAAAATTAATCCTGGTCCAACACTTGGAAGCTGATACTCATCACCAACAAATATTATCTTTGTATTTATATCAATTCCCTTAAATAATGAAGATAACAAATGATTATCAAGCATTGAAGTTTCATCTATAATAAACATATTATAATGTACCTTATTAAGTTCATTTACAGCAAATGTATTACTTTCCTTATCCCATTTTAAAAATCTATGAATAGTACTAGCTCCAATCCCACAAGTTTCACTCATCCTTTTAGATGCTCTTCCTGTAGGAGCAAGAAGACATACTTCTCTAGTAACACTCTCATAACTAATTTTTTTATAAATACTATAAAGTCTAATAATTCCTTTAATAATCGTAGTTTTACCTGTCCCAGGACCACCAGTAATAATACTAATATTATTTGTTAGAGCACTCTTAATCGCATCCTTTTGCTCTTTATTGTATGTAATTCCAAGTTCATTTTCTGTAAGTTTTATTAAATCATTAAACTTATTTATCTTCTTTTTATCAAGGCTCATAAGCTGAGCAATTGATACCCCATTATTTAACTCATCCAAATAATCTTCCATTAAATAATAATCTTCATTAACAATCATTATTTCTCTTTTTTTAGCAAGCCCTTTTAAATTAGCATCTACATTTTTAAAGATATTATATTTACTACCAAGCTCTTCCACTATCTCAATCTTATCTAAATAAACATCTCCTAAAGAAAATGTAAGATCTTTCATAACCTTTATTATTGCTGCATCTACTCTTCTGTCATCTTCTGGATCATTACCATTTAAAAATATATTATCTAATTTAGCAAAATCAATATAATCTCTAAGCATATAAATATTTTTATCAATTAACTCTAAAACTCTCTTACCATAATTATTCATAAGTTCCATAGTTTCTTTAACTGTAAATCCCATCTCTTTTAAAGCAACTATTTCTTTATCAGCCTCAAAATATTTAACTACAGACTTATAAATACTATCGCACTTTTTCTCACTCATACCATTAACTAACAAAAGATTATCTCTATTTTCCTTTATCTTAGTAAGAGTTTCATCCCCAAAAGTTTTATATATTTTCCTAGCTAAAACTTCGCCACACCCCTTAACAAATGAACTTGTTAAAAAATCTATTATTGCATCCTTACCTTCAGGTACAACTTTCTCATATGTACTTACATTAAACTGCATTCCATATCTATCATGATAAATAACATTACCATTAAAAACATACATATCATCTTTATTAAGCATTCCAAAATATCCAGTAAAAGTAATCGTTTTATTAACTCCTACATCTTCATCATCAGTTTCAAGCACTCTAAAAAGACCAACTTTATAGCCAGTATCAGATTCAAATATAGATTGTTTATATTTACCTTTTATATAACTCATAAAAACAATTTTAACACAAGAACATTAAAAAAAGAAGTCATAAAACTTCTTTTCCATAATCGTTAATTAGTTTAAAGCGTCTTTTAACTTGCTACCAGCTTTGAATGATGCAACAGTCTTAGCAGGAATCTTAATAGACTCTTTAGTTAATGGATTAATACCAGTTCTTGCAGCACGAGTTTTTGCTGAGAAAGTACCAAAACCTACTAAAGCAACTTTTCCTTCCTTTTTAAGACCTTCAACAATTCCATCAGTCATTGCATCTAAAGCACGTAAAGCATCAGCTTTAGTTAAGTTAGCCTTATTAGCAATAAATTCTACTAATTCTTGTTTTGTCATAACGATTACCTCCCATTTCTAATTTATAGGTGTTTACCCTACAAATATAAATTACCAGAAAAATAAGTAAAAATCAACAAAAAAACTAGATTTTTCTTAAAAATATCTAGTTTTTTTACACTACAATACAATTGCTATTAAATTATTCGAACCCTTGTTTACTATTTTAGTAACAGTATTAGATAATTTATATCTTGTAGCTTCTGGCATCATCGATAACTTAGCTTGAATTCCCTCTTTAACAATCACATCTAAACTTCTACCAAATATCTCACTTTTCCAAATACTAGATGGATCTGTTTCATAATCTTTCATAATATAATTAATAAGTTCTTTACTCTGCATCTCCGTACCAATAATTGGTTCAAACGTACTTTCAACATCAACTTTCATTAAGTGAATTGATGAAGCAACTGCTTTTAATTTAACTCCATAACGAGAACCTTGTTTAATAATCTCTGGCGTAGATAACTTCATATCATTAAGAGTTGGATAAACTATACCATACCCAGTACTCTTTGCCATCTTAAGTGCGCTTTTGATACTACTAGTCTCATCCTTATTCTCACTATACTCCATAAACACTTTAAGTAAACTACTCTTATTAATCGTAATTCCACCTAAAACATCCTTAAGAACACTTTCATATAATCCATCATCAGAATCTAAATTAAGAGTAACAATACCTCTAGAAGTATCTACATTACTAATATAAGCTTTTGAAATATACTCACTATCTTTATAAAAATCTATAATTCTATCTACATCTTTAAGCTTACTAATACTCATCATGCTTTCTCTAATCTTATCTAAATAATGTTTTTTAATCTCGTTAGAATCAGGTAAAATATGAATCCAAGAAGGAACATTTATCTCAACATCAACAACTGGGAACTCATATAAAGCCTTCTTTAAAATATCATACATATCTTTCTCAGTCATTTTATCAACATTAATTGGCATAACTGGTACACCATAATTATCACTAATATTACTAGCTAAACGAATCGTATCATTATCATCAGGATGAGTTGTATTAAGTACTATAATAAATGGTTTATTAATCATCTTAAGCTCAGTAACAACCTTTTCCTCAGCTTCCATATACTCGCCTCTAGTAAAGTCCCCAATAGAGCCATCAGTAGTAACAACTATTCCAATAGTAGAATGATCCTTAATAACTTTCTCTGTACCTATCTCAGCAGCCTCAATAAAAGGTATCTCCTCAGTAAACCAAGGAGTTTTAACAAGTCTCGGATTACCAAGTTCATCCTCATAACCATTACTAGTTTTAATAACATAACCAACACAATCAATAAGCTTAATCTTACTCTCAAACTCATCTATTTTAATTGTAGCTCCCGTACTAGGAACAAACTTTGGCTCCGTAGTCATAATTGTTTTTCCACCAGCAGACTGAGGTACCTCATCTAAACATCTTTTTCTTTCTGCCTCGTCTTCAATATTCGGAATAACAAGTGTCTCAATAACCTTTTTTATAAACGTTGATTTACCAGTTCTAACAGCACCTACAACACCAAGATAAATTTCACCGCCACCCCATGTAGAGATGCTACTTATAATCTCTTTCTTTTCCATTTTGCCTTCCCTTTCAATCTAATCCTATGATTAAAAAGAAAAAAAAGAACTATAGTATAAAACTATAGTCAATTAATAATCTAAAGCCTCTTGATATACACAATTAGTGCCATCTATACAGTTATAATCATAATCATCATCATCATAAAGATCACTATCATAACTACCCATAATAGGTTCTAATAAAGGATAAATCTTTGTATAAATATTTGACATTTCTTCATCAGTCATATCATTAAAATCTTTAGCATTACTTAAATCAACACTTGGCATAGTATTTTCTTTAGTAATATCAACACTACTATCAACTGTTACTACAGCCTTGCTGCCATCAGAAGTCACTTCAACAACAACCTTATAAGTACCAGTAAGCTTATTATCTTTAAATTCTTCCTTATAATTAATTGTAAAATCCATAGTAGTATCATCATCAGTAATATTTAACTTAACACTTTCCTTATCATACTTACCAGTTACATAAGTCTTACCAGCATTAGTTAAAGTAATATCTCCACTAGCCTCACCAGTAATAGTAAGAACCATATCTTCAATTAATAATTCTTGTTTTGTTAAAACATTCTTATTAATATAAATATTATAAGTAACTACCTTATCATCAGTATAAGTACTCATTTCATCTTTTAAATCAGTAATTTGTTCATCTAATGACTCTTTTACATCATCAATAGGTAAATCTTCACTAGCAAATAAATTTAAAAGCTTTTCATTATTTTTAGCTTCTTCATAAAATTTAATAGTTAACTCAGCAGCTTCCTTTTCAGTTAAAGCAACTGTAATCTTTTCAGTTCCATTTTCTTTAGAACTTGTAAACTTATCTTCAGTAAAGAAATCTTTAATAATCTTTACATAGCTTTCTTTTAAAGTTTCTAACACATCTGTATAATCATTAACATTAGTATCTATTTTAGTGTAATAAAATTTATCAAATACTTCATCTAATTTTAAATAAACTTTATCATCTTTAGAATATGCCATTGCTTTAATTAAATCTTTGTCATCAGAATCTAATAAACTAAGATCAAAATAATTTTCCTTATCATTTTTAACACTATTTAATTTAAAATTACCAGAAAATAAACTTTCTCCATCTACATCTAACTTAAAAGCATTTGTAGAATTCATTGTATAACCATCTTTAAATGTTTTTTTAACATTTTCAAGATTAGCATATTCATTCTTTTCTAGATAACTCTTCATTACCTTAACAAACTTAGCTCTTGGTGTATTATTAGACATATAATACTTATATCCAAAATATCCTGCACCACCCAAAACAGCAATAACTAATAATACAATGAAAAATACTAAACCACCGTTTTTCTTTTTCTCATTAGTACCAAAGTTATTCATTCCCCCATTTAACTCTTCACTACTCATAAACACTCCTTCTACTATATAACTTTATTTTAACTTATTTAAATAAAATAAACAAGTATAAATTATAATATCAATTTACAATGTACGGATCATCAAATGTTCCTGTGCCTTTAAGAACTTTTATTTCTGGTACTAAAGCAATTGAAGGTCTAAGTCCATAAGAACCATTTACAGGATTACCAAGAAGCCTACCATCATTACTAGAAACATCCCATACTCTAGCTCTTTTCTCGTTATCACCGCCAAAAACTCTAGGAGACATTGTCCACCACCAATAATTAGCATTTGCTACTAAATAGTTATTTGCTTCATAATTATCAAAAGCACGAAATCCAGCAAAAGCCACCTCATCTGCAGTAAGCAGTCCTATTTTATAAGTTAAATCACCATTACCATTAATAGTATCATCTACAGTAAACTTAGATATCTTACCACCATTATTATCATTAGGGCATATAAAATTTGGAACAGCATACAATTCCCTATTTCCTCCATAAAGCCGATTATAAGAATTAAAACAAACATCAGTATCAGAAGAACATAGAGCACCATTACTAAAAACAGAAAATGTCCCCTTATCATTACACCATATTACATCAGAAAGTTTATCTTCATAAGAAATAAGATCCTTCTTATACCATGATTCTAAATTTAAAAGAATTACACTTTTATTTTTATTGGCATGAGAAGAAGTCCAATCAGAAGAACCTACTGTTCCATACATAAACCCAACATAAGCACTGTCATCCACAGCTGAGTTAAAATTAGACGTATATTGTCCTTCTTCATACCGTGCAAAAGCTGCTGTATCCGAACTTTGCTCATCGTTACATGGACTACTTGATGCATTGGCATTATAATTATACAAAACAAGCTTAATCGAACCATCCCCAGTTATTCTCACTATTCGCCAGCACATATTTGCAAATTCAACATAATTATTTTGAACATTGCCTCTAAAATAATAACTCGTTCCATAATCATCTTCTGCAGTTGCTAACACAGCCTCATTCTCTAATGATACCGCTTTCCCTGGAACAGTAAGAGGCTCACTAATTGTATTGTTTGCTAAAATAGCTTCTCCTAAAGGCTGATATGACGCAGTAGTAACTACCACTACTTTTCCAGCCCAACTCTTATTAAGCCCTTGCTCGATTGTAGTATCACCGTCCATCCACACTCTTAAATCATAACTTTTTTCTTCATTTGAATTTAATCCAGTTTCAATAATAAGATATCCTTGTTCATCATTATCAATGTCTATAAGTTTTTGACTACTTAATATCACAGATGAATTATCTAATTTATCATTAGAAGAAATATTAACCTTTATATTTTCATCTTTTAAATAATTTGTGTCATTATTTAACCTATATTTACTATTGATCGTTATATAAGTTTTAACATAACCAGAGCAGTTATTTTTAAGTGTAAAAGTAAAAGCATCTTGTTTTAATCCTTCAGTATCTTTAACTGGAAACGCATCAGTAAGTTTTATCTCAGAAGTATCTTCCGTAAGCGTCGTACTAAAACATGTTTTAGTCGCCATTATATTATCCTCACTCTGACTTAAATATAATCTAAACCAAGCAAAAGAGACTCCAATTACACATATAACCGTGATAAGCAGTCCATAGTATAATTTGAGTCTCTTTTTATTATTACTTATATTCACTTCACGGTTCATATATAATCCCTACTTTTCTACAAGAATTATATAACAACCCCCCCCCGTGTCAAGTTAATATTTGTTCAGTTTTATTCTATAGTTCGTCAATATTTTCAACTAGTTTCAACAATTTAAGTACCTTATTTTTAAACTTTATATCATTAATTTTACCATATTCATCAAGCAAATACCTTTTATAATAATACTTTAAAGCATCGCCATCATAATTAGAAACGCTTTTATAACCATTTAAAAATGCTTCTATATCTAAAATATTATCCATAAAAATCATCTTAGGTTTTATTGCAAGTGCAAATGCTATATCTTCTTCTTTAATACCAACACCACTATATTCAAAATCAATTATTCCACTGATTTTCTTGCCCTGCCACAAAACATTACCAAAATGATAATCGCCATGCACAAAAGAAGTGCTTCCAAGATTTTTTCTTTCAGATGGAATAAACCCATTTATCTTAGAATCAGAAATAATATTAATATTTCTTTTCTTTGCTAAAGGCATTCCATCACATGATATCAAGTGCAATAGTGCTAAACTTTTACCATATTCAAATAAATAATTATATCTATAATAAAAATTTTTTCTAATTATAAAATTTAAATTATCACCTTTAATTTTTTCACAAACATAATAATTTTTTCCGTTAATATTACCGGTTTCATAAATTTTAGGTACTCTTATCAAATCTTCTTCATTTAATCTAGATAAAATATCTATTTCTTTAGTTAAATCATTTTTTGAAAAACGTTCAACTTTAATAATTGCAGGCACTTTTTTATTATTATATACTACACTTGCCTCGATAGTTTCACTTTTAGAAAAGTAATATTTATTAACTCTTATTAATTTAATATTTTTAAAATCTATTTTTCTCATACTATTAATATAACATTATTATATTGTTTTTGAAAGACTATCCACGCCTTCACTTATTAACTTTGTTGGATCTTTTTCAAGTTTTACTTTCAAATCGTCAACAAATGCTGAACTTTGGCACGATTTTTTTATCCAATTATTTAATGCCTTTAATCTATCCTTATCAGCACCTTTTTTTAGAATCTCATAGTAAATAACTTTAGCAATTATAAAGTTAAACATTTTCCTATTTAGTTCAGTTGCTCTTCTTACTCCAATTTGGTATTTATCAACATCACACATCTTTAAAAATTCTAAATCATAAAGAAAACTGCCTCGGTTAATCTCATTAGCAACTACCCCAGCTCTACTTAGTTCATCAAAATCAAGTTCCAAATCGTTTATAGCATCCAAAAAATCACCATAATAAAAATCACCTGGAGAAATACTTAACGCACCAGTTTCTTTACTATAATCATGAACATAAGGCATTGTATAAGCCGAAAACACTTCATTTTCATCATAAAAAGCATCTTCGGGCATAATTATTCTTCTTAAATGTAAATCACTAAGAACATCAAATTTTTCTGGAGTCATAAGACCCTTTTCTTCTCTAATCTTAGGTGTATACTTCAAATATTTAATTGCCTTGCCATTAAAATGAAAAACATACCCATCATGACCAGCACCTATACTAGGTAAGTCAAATATATTGGGTATGGTAATCATTTTTTGTGGCTGTGAAATCACACCACTTTGTAGTTTTGCCATTTAAATCCCCCACTTGCAGTGGCTATTCTATCATAATTTAGGATTTTTTTCAATTGGCATTTCTTTCTCTCTTATATGTTTAAACATAAAATTAAGCATTTCATCACTTGTACAGTACTCTCTCATCGAGCTATAAGTACTAATAATAAATTTACGGTACTTCTTAATTAAAACTTTTCTAAGAGCAAAATCCATCTTATGGTGCTCTTGTAAAATATAATAACAAATGACATCTAATACAATCTTTTCATAATCTACTTTTCTATCTTTATCATAAACAGTTAAATCTAAGTTATAAAATGGAAGACCTAAAGGATTATCTTCTGCATAATCAACAGCAGGACTAATAACGCCTTCTCCCTCATTAGCTACAAGCAAAGCTCTAAAACTTAAACCTCCCCTAATATAATGGCTACTATCTTTAAAATGAATTGGTAATAATACTTTTTGAGCTTTAGACCAATCTATTTCTGTTATTAAATCCATTTCATCAAGAACAAAATTTAGCTTATCACTAGATAGAAGTCTAACATATCCTTCATCTCTATCTAAAATATCATCACATTCAAGTAATTCAAGAGGACTAACAAAAGTTCCTAAAAATTTAAAACTACCGCCAGGAACAAAGTCTTTACTTAAAAACTGTTTCCACAATCTATTTACTATCCCAATTATTTCTTCATCGCTTAAATAACTATAACCAGCAAGCTCTTCTTCAGTAAGTTTATCCATATAATAATTTAATATATCTTCTCTTAATTTTTGCATATCAGTATTTGCTGCCATTTTATCACCCTTTACTCTATAAATAGTTTAACATTTTTAAAACATATTATCTAGTGTTTTTGGTACCTTATCTTCCATAACTGCATTTATAATTTTATTTTCCAATTTCTTGTCTACTTTTTTACCAGTCATCATACTAAGTTCACTAATAACGTGTCTTAAAGTTTTTTCATCTTTAAGTCCATTATCATTTACCATCTTAGCAAGCGACATAATATCATCCTTTTTTACCTTGGTCTTTTTCTCAACCTTTTTAAATAGATCATCATTCATAAAATCACCTATAATAATCTATGCAATAAAAAAGAAGTTAGGCACCTGTAACTGCCGTAACTTCTATATGTACTTTAATATTAGCACCCATATCAGCTGATTGATCGGTGCCAGTATCTTTATAATAAAGTTTTAATGTATAAGTATGAATTCTACTTTGAGCATTAATAAATGAACCACTTCCAAGAACAGCTGATGTACCAGTAATTTTTGTTTCATTAACTGTTCCAATTACTGAACCATTATTACCAGTATTAACACTCGTTAAAGTATAACTAATTGGGCTTGTAAAAGTATTATTATCAACAACTAATTTGACTTGATATTTCATACTTAAATCTTTAGTAGTACTAGTACCTGTAACCGTAAACACCTTAGTAGCAAACGCTGTATCAGATGGAAGTAGCTTAGTTGCCGTTATCTTACTACCACCATTATAAGTAATATTCATAACGCCTGCATTACTAGTAATACTAGTATCATCTTCTCCACTACCTACTTCACTAGTAAAAAACGCAAATGTAACACCAACTGCAATAACAACAAGTACAATTAATATATAAAAGATTACTTTACCATGCTCTTTCATAATCTCACCTATCATAATAATACAAGAAATAAATTAAAAAAGCAAGTATTACTACTTACTCATATTACTAATATCAATTTTAGTTTCAAGCTTAACAGAATCACCTTTTTTAGGAGTAAATTCCATAATAAAATATAGACCTTCATCTAAAGCTTCAACATTTTCTTTAGAAAAATAATGCTCATTTGAAACAGATTCAATAACATTAAAAGTTGTTCCGCCTTCTAAAATCTTACTTAAAGATAAACTATCTTCATCATCACCACTAACAACTGATATAGGCTTATAATTACCATTAACTTTTACATAATATCCAATATTATATTTAGTAACCATAATATCTTTTTCATAAATATAATCAACATCACTGCCTTCAAATATTGCAAGTGAATCATCAATAACAACGACTCCGTTTAAGATTCTTACATAATCATTTACGCCATTAAACATATATGTTTTAGTAGCATGCATTAAGTGATTAATGAATAATAAAAGTCCACCAATAACAAGTATCAAAACTATTAAAATAGGTTGCCAAGAATTAAAGAATTTTTTTAAAAAGTTTAATACTTTATTCTCTTCTTTGATAACTTCTTCACTCTTTACATCCTTTTTATCCACTTTTTTCTTTGCCATATATACCTCCTAAAGTTACATCTAAGCTTTGCGCTGCATCAATTACAGTTCCTTCAGCAATACTTTGAGCTGTAACTCTTCCATAATCATTCATAGTATAAGATAAATTAATCAAATTTGCAAATGTTCTAACATCCGTACTATTCCAACCAGTTAAATTAGGCATCACTACATTTGTATAATCCGTAACCAAAAATACCTTATTACCTGTAAGAATATTTTCTCCTTTTAATGGATACTGCTTAACAACAGACGCACCATCACCAATAACCACTACATCTAATCCTTTATTAGTAAGCGTATCTTTAACTGTATTAACATCTTTATTTATATAATTTGTAAGTGTAACAATCTTAGTATTATCCTTATCAGTTTCCCTTGTATCTAAATTACGATACTTAGCAATTGACTCAACAACTGACTTAACAACATTAGCAAGACCACTAGCTCCACCCATATACTTCTTAGCACTTATATAAATAACATACTCTGGATCATCCTTTGGAAACATTCCCGCAAAAGATCTAATATTATTATAATTACCACTAGAATATTTTCCATTACCAAGTGAATATTGTGCAGTACCAGTCTTACCAATAAGTCTTACTGAACTAGTCGCATACTTTTTACCAGTCGCAAGTCCATCACTACCATTAACTGTCAAATCCATTAATTCTATCATTTTATTAACTGTACTAGAACTTACTGCTCTACCAAGTTCGGTTCTTTTTCCTTCATAAGTAGTTTTACCAGTATTAGTATCAACTATCTTTTGAATTATATATGGTTTTAAAACAACTCCGCCATTAGCAAGACTCGTAAGTGCTTGAATATTTTGTATTGGTGTCGTTGTCATTCCTTGACCATAAGAAATACTAGCAAGCTCTGACTCATATACAGCTTCAACTTGTCCATTATGCTCATTAGGAAGCTCTATACCGGTCTTAGTCCCAAAACCAAACTTTTCATAATAACTAAGTAACTTTTCTTTACCTAAAGCCTGAGCTAAATTAACAGCAGCAACATTTGAAGAATAAGTAAAACCAACATCATAAGTAATCTTACCCCAACCAGTAGTATTCCAATCACTAATTTTATAATCATCAACCACAACACTACCAGACATATACTCTTCATCACCCTTATATAAACCCTCTTCTATAGCTGCCATAAACGAATAAATCTTCATTGTACTTCCTGGCTCATAAGTATAACTTGTAAGCTGACTATTATAATTTGTTATATTAAGAGTATTTGGATTAAATGATGGTATTGTTGCTGACCCAACTATTGCACCTGTCTTAGCATCAGCTATCGTTATCGAAGCCCACTCTACACCATCTTTTTCAATAGTAGCCATTGCATTTTCTAAATACATCTGTATATTACTATCCAAAGTAAGATAAATATCTACCCCAGATTCAGCCTTTTCCTCATAAGCAGGCGTATTAGCAATTCTATAACCATAAGCATCTTTTTGATAAGTAATCTTACCATTAACACCCTTTAAACTACTATTATACTTACCCTCAATTCCCATTTCGCCTTCAATCTCATCATTATCATTCTTTTTAGCATAACCGATAATATAAGAAGCAAAATCACCATAAGGATAATCTCTTTTACTACTTTTAATAA
>JAUNFK010000031.1 GCA_030525085.1 bacterium | reverse complement strand
CGTTATTTATATACCAGTAATCTCTATAAGTCATACCTGTATCCATTACCTCATCTAGATTAGGTACTTTTAACTCCATTGTTTTTCTTAATTTTGTTGCAATACCAAAAACATGTGCATAAACTAAATATTTTTCCCACAATGTTATTTCTGGTAGTTCTTTATCTTTAAATTTACCAAAATCAACCATGAAATTTTTAAGAGCATTCCACTTAGTAAATAACTCATTACCTTCTTTTGAACGTTTTTTAATTGTAAGAATATATATCATAAATACTATACCTGCAAAAACAGCTACTACAAGCAGTGTATTTTGTCTTTTTGCAAATGTCGCTATTAGAATTGGCACAAAAGAATATAGAATTGGTAACCCTTTTTTAGATTTTTCATAGAAGTTTTTAGTCTCAGCATTCTTTTTAGCGTCTCTTAACCAATCATTATAATTTTTTATAAACTTTCTAGCGCTACTCTCTGTATTACCAACTTTCTTTAAATCAGATAATTTAAATTGCTTTTCATCACCAATCTCATCAATTAAATAAGTTCTTAATTTTTCTTCTTCAATTGTTAACTTTTCTTTTAAATTTTTATCATTAAATTTTAAAATATAATCAGTTTTTTCTTTCTTTAATACTTTTGAAGTAGTAGTAATTGGTTCAACTATCAAACCTTTTTTATAAATGATATTTAATATACATGCTGTATAACCAACTGTTGAAATGTTTTTCTTAATTAAATATTCTATTACTTCAGGACTATCATTTGATGGAAATTCTCTATAATACTTGTTATTAAATGCACTTTTATATTCTTTATCATACTTGTTATACATTACAATAGTTAATACAACTAAGGATATTATATAAGTACCTGATATAATAGTAATAATTTTATCCATTCTTTTTTCATTTTCTAAAAGTGCTCTAACACTATTTCTTTCTTTATTTGCTTGATCTGCTAAAATAGTTTCTTCTTCAATTATTTTATCAAGCATATCTACATTTGTTGTTTTTTCAGTATTAATTAGTTCTTTATCAAAAGTCATTCTAATATCTACACCTGTACCCCTACTATAATCTTCTATAGTAAATAATGCATAGTCTTTATTATCAGATAACTTTATATTACCCCAAAGTGGTCCATGTGCCCATGCTCTTAAATCAGTTGCAGGTTTACTTAAGTTTACTTTAATATTTATTTTGTCAAAATCTTCTGTTAAATCAGTACTTAACATATTTAATCTAAGTTCAGCAATATCATTATGAGAAATAACAACATTTTTTAAAATATATTCAACATAAAATGCTTTCTTTCTTATGCTGGGATTATAAAGCATAAGTGTAGTTGATGTATCATAATCACTTTGTGTATATAGTAAACTATCACCTTTTGTTGCATAATCAACTTGACTAAAACATGCACCAATGTCTGTAAGTGAATTTGTTTTATCGCTTTCACAAACTTTTACAATTTCTAAATCATCAGCACTATATATTTCATAATCACCATTATATTTATATTTAAGTTTTAATTCAAAGCCATTATAAGACCCATCAATACTAATGGCTTCCTTAACTAACACATCTCCATTTTCAAGTATAGTTATATCTTCATCTAAGTGACTAGCATTTACTAAAAATGGAAATAAAAGTACTGATAAAAATACTAATATTTTTTTCATATTTCCTCCCTTATTAAGAAAAAAGACTTACTAAAAAGTAAGTCTTAGAATGATACTTTTGGTGCAGTTTTAGCTTCTTCACCAGCTTCAAAATAATC
>JAUNFK010000012.1:18330-36515 GCA_030525085.1 bacterium | reverse complement strand
TCAACTAGGGTTTAAATAAAATCTTTTTACTGTCTACTTTTTGTTGACAAGTTCAATTAAGATTTTTTTGGTTTCTTTTTATATGGTTCTCCACCAATTTTTGTAACATTGTGTTTAGAAAGTTCTGCATTTACTTCTTCGTCTATTTCTTGTAAAATTTTATGATTGCAAACTTTTCTGTAAATACTTGTATATTCGCCAAATTTTACAGGTGCGATTTCTCCTTTAATATCTACACCAGACATTGCGCTCATGTTACCATAGATTTCAGATATTTTATCATCAATTTCTTGTGCTTTAGTTCTTATACTTTTTTCGGCTTCTCTAAGAGCGTTTTTTATTTCTGTTGTATATTCGTATGCTTCTTCTGTTCTAGTTCTTAAAGCTCCATTTAATTGAAATATTCCTTCTAATGTTAATGGAACTACTGATTTTTTATATCCAAAATAAGATTCTATTTCTTTATAAATTTCAACTAGCGCATCTTTAATAGATTTTAGGATTAGTTTTCCTAATTTTCTAAGTCTAGCTTCTAATTCGTCACATTCTTTTTTATTTGCGAATAATTTGCCAGCAGTATTCGAATATCTTTTATAAACATTTACATATATGTCAAAAAGATTTTCATCAATAAATTCACGGTACTGAATCATCACTCTTCTAATGTCTTTATAGTCCGTAACGTCCATTGCAAGTAATCTTGCAATACTATCTTGATCAAAATATTTTAACATCATCAATGTGTTAAAGTATAAATCTTCAGCATCTTTTATGTCAGCTGAGAAAGCATAAATATCTTCTAAATCTACATCTGCATTTCTATGTTCAAGATCACATTTGTTTTGTAGTTTTTGATCTAGATATGGATAAGAGCCTTTAGGTAAAATTAATTTTGCTCTAATATTTTTTCTTTTTTTCTTTGCTTCTTCAATTTTTACCATAAAACTTTGTAATTTTTGAGTACCATTAGGATTGCTTAAGATACCATAAACTACTTCGTCACGTTTAGTTATAGGTGTTTCTTCGATTGCTTTTATTTCATTTACTCTGACACCTTGATATTCATCTTGAAGGTCTTTTAGTAATTCTTCAAATGTTGCTTCTCCAATAAAAATTCTTCTCTTATTTAAAAGAGTGATTTCTCTATTTATTACCCTTAGTTTTTTATCTATCTTTTTTGCTTCTTCTAGATCAGCTGTTTCTGATGCTTTTTCTAGTTTAAGTCTATCAAATATTAATCTATTTCTTTTGTCTATTAATTCTTTGCATTTTGCTCTACGATAAACACTTTCGTTACTCATTAATAATTCGTAATAAAAAGAAAATGCTTGAAATCCATCAAATGTTTTTAGACAATCTAGACGTGTTTTTGCTCTTTCTTTCGCTTCCTTGTCGCTTAGTTCTTTAATTATATCTTCAGTATCTAGCTTTTTTTGGCTAGTAATATCCTTTAACATAAAAAATTCCCCCTTTTGATTGGTATCTAATATACCACATATGGGAGAATTTGTCAAACATGTGTTTTCTTTTTAACTAAAATTCACTATATTTTTGGCTTATTGTTATATTTTTATTTATTACTTCATAGCTATCAACAATTGAGATAAAAGCCTTTTTGTCGATTAATTTGATACCCTCTTTAAGGCCGAAGTAGTCTTTTGTATCTACTGAAGTCATTATAATTTTGTTTTTCTTACTTGTAAAACCACCTTTAACGTTTATTTCTGTTAAATCGTGATGTAATTCATTTATTATGTAGTCTTTTACTGCTTCTTCTTCTGTTGTGATAATAAAGAAGGTTTTACTTGTGCTGGCTCCTACTCTAGACATAGTAGCCATGTAATTGATAATTACGATAAGTACAGCTGAGTAAAGTGCTGTTTCGAAATTTATGACGTATGTTGTTAGAATGATTATTATTGCTTCAAAAATATAAGTGAATGTTTTTCTTCTATATATTTTTGCTGAATTAAAAATATCTTGTAGTAAGAATAATCCGCCCGTACTATATCCTTCTTTAAAAATAAGGCTGTGGCCAAGTCCAGTAAGTACCCCAGCTGTTATAGTTATGATTGTTTTATCAATGTTATATATATTTAAATAATTTGTTATATCTTTTGTAAAGTATATAATTATAGGTATTAGTAAGCTCGGTATCATGTATTTTCTTGAATTTTCCACACCCATAGCAAGGCATGATATGCCAACTAGGGCAAGATTTATTATAAGAAGAAATATTGGTGCACTGTAATCAAAATAGTAGTATGTTAGTGCTCCAAGTCCATAAATTCCATTTGGTACTAAGTCGTAAGGAATTATAAATAAGTTAAATACAATTCCTATAAGTAGACATCCTATAATAATATTTAAATATTTTTTCATTATTTACCTCTTTATTCTTAAATAGCTTTCCATGAATGGTAATATATCACCATCTAGTACAGCGTCAGCATTTGCTGTTTCGAAACCTGTACGTACGTCTTTTACGAGTTTGTATGGCTCTAAGACGTAGTTTCTTATTTGACTACCAAATTCGATGTTAATATGATTTTTTAATTTATCATATTCCTCTGAGTTTGTTTCATCCATTAGTTTTTTTAGTTTACTAGTTAGAACACTCATTGCTGTTGCTTTGTTTTTTATTTGACTTCTTTCATTTTGGCAGGTTACTACAATTCCGGTTGGTAAGTGAGTTATTCTTACAGCACTATCAGTTGTATTTACTCCTTGGCCACCTTTACCGCTTGAACGGTAGACATCCACTCTTATTTCATCTTCTTTAATGGTTACTTCATTATTCATTTTTATTTCTGGAGTAACATTTACAGATGCAAATGATGTGTGTCTTCTTTTATTTGAATCAAATGGGCTTATTCTAACTAGTCTGTGAACGCCTTGTTCTCCTTTAAAGTAACCGTATGCATATGGTCCGGTTATTTTAATACTTGCATTTTTAATGCCAGCTTCTTCACCTTTTTGGTAATCTAATTCTTCATATGTGTATCCATTTTTGTCGCAGAACATTTTATACATTCTTAAAAGCATACTTGACCAGTCACAGCTTTCTGTTCCACCAGCTCCCGGGTGAATCTCTAAGAAACATGGTAGTTCATCATATTCTTCATTAAATAGAGTGTTTATCTCCAAATCATCAATTTCTTTTTTTAGATGTGTTAAATCAATTTCAGTGAGGTCCTCCTCACTAATTATGTTAATTAATTCTGTATAATCTTCTAATTCATTAACTATTTTTTTATAAGTACTTATTTGTTTTTGAAGATTAACTAGCTCACTATTTAGTGCTGTGCTTTTTGATATGTCTTTCCATGTGTCTTCTTTGTTTAGTTCTTCATTTATTTCTGCTATTTTTTTCTCTTTGCCTTCTAAGTCAAAGTGACCTCCCAATATTTTGGATTTGCTTTTTTAGTTGAGATATTGTTTGTTCTAAGTTTTCTTTATTCATAATAATTACCTCATTTGAATTATAACAAAAAATAGAAAGAAAATAAAGATTCTTTCTATTTTGTATTTATATAGCTGGTCAGCCATTTATCAAATTCTGTGTCGTCTTGATATTTATCTAAGTCTTCAGCTTTTTCGGTATCTAAAAAAGCAATTATTTCACCATCATTAATTATTATTACAGATGGAGCTAGTTTTACCTTATCGTAGATAAAAGTGTTTTTCATTTCTTCGTATGGCAGGTATAAGAAACTTATGCTGTATTTATCCATTACCTTTTTGAAAATTTCATCACAGGGAATTTCTAACATACAGTAGTTGTTGTATGTGAAAACTATAAATGATTTTTCATCTTCTTTTAGAGTATTGATGTCTTCACTTGTGACTGCTATAAACTTGCTTTCGTTATAGTACTCTTTTTCTAAAGAAAATTTAGTAGAGTTTGTACAGCCAATTAGTAAACCGCAAAGACATAATAGTAATATTTTTTTCATTATTTAATTTTGTGTAAATTTTCAAAATCTATATTATAGTAAGGTACTTTGCTAAAGTTATAGAAGTCTTTGCCATTTATAGTCTCTTTTATCTCTATTTTATTTTTGCCTTCGTAATACCAGTATCCACCAATATCGCGAATTTTATTTTCATCCCAACCTAATGAAACTAACATATTTTTTACTTGTCCTGCATAACCACCTGCGCCACATATAATAAATATATTTTTATCTTTAGGAAATATTGTTTCTAATATGTCTATACTTTCTGTATAATTTGGAATATATTTATCATCGTCAGTTAATTTAAATAGAGCATTTCCAGTATATAAACCACTGACATTTTCTTTTTCTTTTTGTTTGATATATTCTTCTTTGTAGTTTGCTAGATATGGTGCTGGTATTACTTCAAAGCCTTTAATGTATCCAGATAGATACCTATCTCCGCCTTTATTTTCCCAAGATGCGGTATCTATTAACATACGAACATCTCTATAGACTGTATCTGTTCTATTTAAATAATTGTCTATTGTTTGTTCATTGATATTTTTGTCGATACCGTATACTCCTCTTAAGCCCTCTGATAGTTCAGGAGCAGGTAGAGGTTCTTCTACTTTTAAATCTTTTTTATTTATTAAACAGACTCCTGCTCCTATAGTGCCTCCAATTATTAGAGAAATTACTACTATTAATATTTTATTTTTCATTTTTCCTTCCTTTCTAAATTTATTTTAAAAAAGAAAGATTAATCTCTCAATAAAACGTCGGTTTAGTTTTCTCAACTTTAGGTTGAAAAAAAGATTGCATAGGCAATCCTTATTTTATTTTTCTAGCTTCTAAGTAATATCTCTTGTCGTAACTGTGTCCCATTGAGAAAGTTTTTCTTGGCAAGCTGCCATCTAATATTACTGTTTTAAATAATTCATTTTTAGGCATAGCGTTGAAGATGAAGCCAACGTTTCCGTTTTGTCTTGCCAGATTTTTAGTTGTGTCTTCACCATGAATATAATCTATTTTTCCTTCATTTTCTTTTAGGTATTCGTCTAAGAATAATTGAACCGAACCAACCGCAATGTTTGATTTAGGATTTTCAATATACCATTTTTCATCAAATTCTTCAGTGATAATTTCAATTTCTTGGCCCTTACCATTTTTATTTATATTGTAATATTCCTTTAATTTGTTAATTAGTTTATCTTTATCAACATTAAATATTACTCTGTTAATTGCTTCAAATTCTAAAGCTGGACTGTGAAGGTTTACTAATTCGACTAATGCGTATCTTGCTGGATTATTTAGATATTCTTCTTCGGGCATAGTTTCCTTTAGTTTTTCGTAGCATGCTTTTGCAGTTGCTAAAGAGTGATTTCCGTCTCCCATAGCGAATAGTAACACATCTTTTCCTGTGACATTATATTTCTTTTCAAAGTTTTCTTTATCTGCTAAATTTGCTAAACCTGCGTCCACTTCGTCCATAGTTTCTTTATTTAATAAGTAACCTTTTACATGTCCACCATTTTTCATTAAATCAAAATCATAAACTACATCTTTTTCAGAAACTTTATTTTTTAGGTTTTCAATAATTTGTTTTTTCTCATCGTCAATTAGAATCATTATGTGAGGTAGTTCTAATGGAGCATTTTCTCTTATCTTAACTCTTGGTGGAATTCTCTCGATTACGGTTTTTTCGGTAGCCCTAATAGGAGTTTGAGAACCTTTTTCATATGAATAGGCTTCTAGGTCAACAATACCAATAAGCCCCTCTCTTATTTTGCCATCATTCTGAGTTCTTTCTAGATAAATCATACTATCTTTATATTCGTTAAAAAAATCTTCACTTATGAGTTTATCCATGTAATTATTTATGTCAGAAATTCTTTCAGCTATGTTTTCGTCTTCTAAATAAATTTCTGGAAGAGTTAATTTCAATGTTGATGGTGCATCTCCAACTATTTCATTTACTTCGTTCCAATATTCTGGTTCACTTGTGTACTGGTCGCAAGCTACTACACTCCATTTTGTCATATCTACATTTTTTGGTAGTAGAATGTTTCCCCTTTTAAAAGGTATATTCATGTTATCATCTCCTAGAATGATTATAAATTTTTATATGTAAAAAAGCAACTTAATTGTTGCTTTCATTTAATTTTTTAATTTCATATTTATTTAGCAATTTAATTATTACTCTATTTAATTTATCAAAAATATATAAAGAGCAGATTAGTAAAACGCCAAATATTAAACCGATTTGAAAGTTTATTGCTTTAATGTTAAAGAAGTTTGATTGAAATATAGCACAATATGAGAAACCGGTTAGAAGTACTATCCAAAGTGCAAATCTAAAGGCATTAAATGGTTCACATAGTTTGTATAAGAATATGAAGCCAGTAATACCAGTTAAGAATACAACTAAGCTAGATACGACATCTTCTGGCAAATCAAACGCAAATTTAAACATTTCAACAATAATTACGTTAAATACTACAGTAAGTGCTGCGGGGACACTTTTGCCAATTACTTTTAATAGGAAATTTCCTTTAACAATGTCCGTGTTTGGTTCAAGTGCAAGAATAAATGATGGTATGCCAATTGTAAATGTTGTGATTAGAGTTAACTGAATAGGTATGAAGAAGTATTTACTTCCTAAGATAATACATAATACTACTAGTAAAATTGTAAAGATTGTTTTAACTAAAAGTAATGATGCACTTCTTTCAATATTATTAATTGTTCTTCTTCCTTCAGCAACGATGTGAGGAATACTACTAAAATCAGAGTTTAATAATACAAGCTGACTTACATTTCTGGCTCCATCTGTACCACTTGCCATAGCTATTGAGCAATCAGCTTCTTTTAAAGCTAAAACGTCATTTATTCCATCACCAGTCATGGCAACTGTTTTTCCTTGTTTTTTTAAAGCTTTGATTATTTGTTTCTTTTGTTTTGGTGTTACTCTACCAAATACATTGTAATTAAGAGCAGCTTCGGCAATTGTTTCATCAGTTAATGTTGTGGCATCAATTCCTTTTATGTTGTTAATTCCAGCTTCTTTGGCAATGGACATTACTGTTTTATAGTTGTCTCCAGAAATTATTTTTACTTCTACACCTTCTCTAGTAAAGAAGTCTAAGGTTTCTTTTGCATCTTTTCTCACAACATCTTTTATTAAAATATAAGCTAGCTTTTCAATTTTTTTAGGTTCTTTTGATAATTTTTCGTTAGATTTTGCTAATAATAATACACGATATTTTTCTTGGTAATTTTCAATCTTTTCTTTTTCCTTATTATAATCATCTTTTAGTATGAAGTCTGGTGCTCCTAAGTAGTATGCTCCTTCATTTTCAAATGAGACAGCAGAAAATTTTCTTTCTGATGAAAACGGAATTGTGTCTGTTACTTTCCACGTTGAATTTGAATTTCCAAATGCTATTTTAAGTGCACTAAATGTTGCACTGTGATCGTTAGCTGAAACACATATTTCAGATAAAATTTTATCTATTTCTTTTTTCGTATGACCTTTTTCAATTATAGTATCGTATACTTTCATTTTTCCTTCAGTTATAGTGCCGGTTTTATCTAAGCATATTACGTTTACTCTTGCTAGAGTTTCGATACAATATAACTGCTGAACTAATACTTTATATTTTGATAATCTTATGACACTTACTGCCATTACTGAACTGGTTAATAATATTAAACCTTCGGGAATCATTCCGATAAGTGCTGCAACTGTAGCAATAACTGAATCATATACACTTGCAGTAATGGTTATTTGATTTATAAAAAATAACAAACCTATTGGAATTATTAGGATTGATAATATTTTTAGGAGGTCATTAAATGAGCCCATAATTATAGAATTAGCTTTTTTGTCATATTTAGCTTCTTTAGATATTTTAGCAATATAGTTATCTTTACCTATATGATTTACTTTTGCGTAACATGAGCCACTTACGATAAAGCTTCCTGATAGTAATTCTGCACCTGTATCTTTAAATATTGGGTCTACTTCACCAGTTAATAGTGATTCATTTGCTTCTACTTTACCATTAAGAATTACGCAGTCTGTTGGTACTTCATTTCCAATTTCTAGGAAAATTACATCATCTAAAACAATCTCTTCGTTAGCAATAAATTGTTTTTTGGAATTACGTATTACTGCTGTTTTAGTAGAAGCTAAAAAAGATAATTTATCAATAATTTTTTTAGACGTGATTTCTTGAATAGTGCTAATGATAGTGTTACAAATGATTGTACCCATAAATAAACAATTTTTTAGAGAATAAAAAAATCTATTATATATAAGCCCAGTAATAATGATTGCTGCACCTAAAAAGATATTAAGAAAATTAAAATAAGTAAATACATTACTATAAATAATCTGCTTAATCGTTTTCGTTTGGGGCTGCTCATTTACATTAGTTAAGTTATCAAGTATTCTTTGATTAACTTGCTCACTCGTTAGGCCCTTATCATATTCTGGATTAAATCTTTTTGGTTCCATAGATATCACTTTCCAGTTTAATTATATCATGTATTATTTTTAATAAGTTTTTGAGCATATAAAAAAGTGTCAAATTTATGACACTTTAAGAATTTATGTGTAAATCACAATCTTTTTCATGAGAGTTAATAATTCCAATTGCTTGAAGATATGAATAAATAATAGTTGTTCCAACAAATTTCATTCCTCTTTTAATTAGATCTTTTGAAATCATATCCGACAGTTCTGATTTGGTTAAATTTGTTTCTAGAATTGGATAGTCATTAACAAAATTTAATATATAATTAGCAAATGAACCATACTCTTTTTGGATTTGTTTAAATATTATCGCATTGTTAATACTTGCATTTATTTTTAGTTTATTTCTTATTATACCCTTGTTGTTATATAGTTCTTCCTTTTTCAAATTATCATAATTAGTAATTTTATCTATTTCAAAATTGTCATATGCTTTTCTAAAGTTTTCTCTCTTGTTTAATATACATTCCCAAGAAAGACCGGCTTGAAAGGATTCTAAAATAAGCATTTCAAAAAGATATTTGTCTTCTAGATTTAGTTTTCCCCATTCGTTATCGTGATAATTTATATATGTTTGGTTATTTGGATTACACCAAGAACATCTTTTCATAATTTATTCCCCTTAATTGGTATTTTAAATTTGGATATGTCTAATTTTTCTAATTCTAATAATGCCTTTTTATTTTTTATACCGCCTCCATAACCAGTAAGACTTTTGTTAGTTCCAACTACCCTGTGACATGGAATAATAATACATATAGGATTCCAACCGACAGCACCGCCCACTGCTTGAGCAGACATTTTTTCAATATTCATTTCTTTTGCTATTTTATTTGCAATGTCATTATATGTTACAACTGTTCCATAAGGAATAGTTTTCATAATACGTATTACCTTTTCTCTAAATGGTGTTAAATCATTAATTTTTATGCTAGGTGTAAAACCTGGAATTTGGCCACTAAAGTAAATATCTAACCACTTTGCTGTTTTTTCGAAAATTGAAAGTTCTTTATAAATATATTCTTTTGGATGTTTTGACTGATCATAAGATTTTTCAAAGTATAAACCTGTTAAATATTCCCCATCACTTGTTAAAATTATATCGTCAAAATTATCTGGCGTTTTATATTTATATGAGTATTCTTGCATATTTTCTCCTTATTTTTTTATTAGTATAATGCCAATTACTATTAATAGGCTTATTGCTAGTTTTCTTTTTAAACTATTTTTGTCTTTGTCTATAAAATATTCATAGATGGAATTTGTTACCATAGATAATGTTAAAAGGGGTGCGACAATTGAAATATTTCCATATTCATAGGCTTTAACTGAAGATATAAGCATCATTGCCCAAGAGAAACTTACAAGCATAAATTTCTTTTTGTCGTACAATTTGAATTCTTGTTTTAAATCCTTAATAGATAGTTTGCTTACAATTTTTATAATAAAAGCGGGAATTAATACGGTTATTACTGTATATAAACCAATGTTGAAATTATCTGAGATATTAACATTTATAAACATTGCTATAGCAAATAGAAAATTTGATATAATGCACATGATAAAATACTTATTAAGTTCTAGTTTGCCTTTTTTATTTGTGGATAATAATATATTAGCTAGTAATATAAGAATTATCCCCATAATTTTGCTGAATATAATTTTTTCTTTTAAGAAGGCAAAACCAAATATAACCATAAATACTGTGGATAATTGCTTAAGCATGCTAAATGTTGACGGTGCTAAGCCGTATCTTGCTTCTATGTTAAGTCTATCTGTTGCGGCATAAATTATAGTTACTGCGCCCAGTGTTAGTAAAATTTTTGGTTCTACTGAAAATTTATAGGTAAATAGTGGTGATAGAAGTAATGCAAAAATTGCTGTAAATACTTCTAGTAATATTGTTAGTGCTGAGGCATTTTTCATGTCACGGTTGGTTTCTTTGAAACATTGTGCAAATATCAAAGAAAATATTAAATATAATACAACCCATTTAATGTATTCCATGTTTATTTCTCCTTTTTATTTGAGATGTTACTTTTTAAGTAAATATATCCCTTTTTTATTTTATCTTCAATACTAAAATTAGAATTATAAATTTCAGTTATCTTTTCCATTAATGTTTTTTTACCATCTATCATTGTGTATAAGAAAGGATAAGCTTTTTCGTGAAATTTAAATATTTTTTGAAAATCTGAACTATTTAATATTGGGTCTGTTACCATCTCACTGTAAATCCAAGGAAGGTGTGGACTTTCATATTCCTCTTTAGAAGTCTGTGGATATAGTTCTTTCCATTTATGAAACCATAAGAAATGAAGTGTTTCATGCGCACACGTTTGGGTTAACTGAAGTTCATTTAAATGTGGATTTATAATAAATGATTTACTATTTAAGTCCCTAGGGAAGAATGGTAGCATTCCAATGTAACAATTTATTTCTTTTATATCTGTTTGTTTTGTGATGTTTAAATAATTTACTAATTTTGTAAAATATATATCGTTATAAAATTCCCACTGTTTTGTGTATTTTTCTATTGCTCTATCTATGTTTTCTATGTTATCTGTGTAATAATTTGTTATGATATTTGAAATTATTGTGGATTTCTCTTTTTTGCTTAAATTAATGTCAATATTTTTAAATTCTGGGAAATATTGACTTAATAAATTGTGGATATCTAAAATTTTATTATCTGAAGTAAAATAAGCATTTAATATAATGTTAATATTTTCTTCTAATGGTAGCTTTTTAAATTTTATTTTGGGTACTAGCATAATGTTCACTTCCTCTACTGAATTATATCATACTATTTATTTTTGAAAATTAAAAAAGTCAAATTATTTTTGACTTTCATTGTTTAGTTTATATAGCATATCTGCCATATTTTTACCAATAGTGTGCATAGTGTTTCTTCCTTTTTTATCGTCTGGAACAAATGAGTCATCGCCAAACTTGAATCCCCAGTAGTTTCCAGTTACTATAGGCATGCTATTATATGCAAAATATTTATTTATTCTATCAACGGCATGGTTTGCTCCTGATCTGTACATTGTTGCTATTGCAGATGCTGGTTTACCTACAAATAGATTTCCATATACTTGTCCTGCGTAAAATACTCTATCTAAAACTGCAGTTAAGGCTCCATTAGGTCCTGAAAAATAGACAGGCGTTCCAATGATTATTCCATCAGCTTCAATCATTTTTTCGATTAAGTCATTTGCAATATCGTCTTTAAATACACATCTAAATTCTTTAGAACAACCTCCGCAACCAATACATCCTCTAACAGGTTTGTTACCTATCCAAAACCATTCTGTGTCTATACCATTTTCTTTTAAACTTTCCTCTACTAATGTAAGTGCTTTATATGTTTCACCATTTCTATGTGGACTTCCATTAACTAATAATACTTTCATTTTTGTTCCTCCTAATCAATAGATTGTTTAATTTTTATTAAATTTGCTTCTATTTCTTTAACCGTGTCATTGATGTCTTTTCTATCACCTTTATTATCATGCGTTATAAAATTATTCCATTCATCTAGTGCTTCGTCTATGTTATTTTTATTTATTTTGTCATGTAATATTGCAAATGCTGTCTTTTTATAGTCCATTATAGCAACTACACCTAGAGCTTTATAGTATGACTTTTCTGGAATATTTGATATTTTATAAAAGTGTAAAGCTATTTCATCATTTATTGGTCTTGGGTTACTTACAATAATTTTATTTGTTCTATAAATGGTAGTAGCTCCCTCAAGTTTTATTGTTTCTGCGTCTTCAGGGATTTCGACATCATAAATTGTGTTGCCACGATGTAACCACCTTAGTATGCAGTCTTCTGTCGTATAATTAAACCCACCAAACTCTTTTCCACTTGATGCGGTAGGATTCCAATTGTTTGCAATATTAACTTCATTTAGTTTATATTCGAAACCTCCTGCATTTGATGTTATTCCATCCATTACTCTTACATATTTTTTCATATTTTCACCTTTTTCATTATAACAAAAAAACTAAGACATTTCTATCTTAGAAAGCTTAGTATAATATGATTGTTTTATTGTGTATGTTTTATTTTATTAATTTCTTTTCTTTTTCTGGGCTTAAGGTTATATAAGAATAGAATGGTGTTGTACTTATGAAATCTGGAATATAACCATTAAATCTTCTTACTCCCTCATTTACTATTAGGCATGTACTACCAAAATTGTAACATCCACCAACTAAAGGTACTTTTACAAATGGTTTAAAATCTCTAAAATATTCAACGTATCCTAATTTATCTACTCTTTCTCCAAGTAAATCCTTAATTTGCAGATATCCACCGTGAAGATGACCACTTGTAACTAAATCTAAACCATCAAGTGATTTTGGATCATGTTTATAGGCATAGTATACAGATAAAGGGTCATGAATTAGTGATATATTATAATTATCTTTATTAATACCATCAGAGATACTTGCTAATTTTGTACTTAGGATTTCTCCGTTTTTACCAAACATATTCTTGCTTTTATAAGACTCATTAAGAAGAGTGATTCCATTAATATTAATTTCGCCGTAGTGAGCAAAACTGTCAGAAGGTGGATATAAATTAGAATGCTCTTTAAGACTCATAAATCTTTCAATTATCTCCATAACATTTTTATCGCTAAATAAACTTAAATCATGATTGCCAAGTACCATAAAAATTGGTGCGTCTGCAAGCATACTAATACCATCTAAAATGCTTTTAATTAAATCATAGGATTTATCATTCATAAACATTTTTCCTGAACATATATCACCAGCAATTACTATAAAATCTATTTTGCCATCTAATGATATTATTTCGTTTCGTAAGCTTTTTAATATTTCACTATTAAAACAAAGTCCAAAATGTGTGTCAGCAAACATTAATATATTATAGGTTTTACTAATTTTATCACTTGATATTTTGTAGTGTTTAGTAATATTTTCCATATTTACCCCTCTGAAAATTAAACGTATTTTAACACAAACTTATAAAATAGTAAATATTATATAAAAAGATGTTAACAAATTGGTTCTGTTAACATCCTTTAATTTATAGTAAATTTTTTATTTACCACAGCAATTTTTATATTTTTTCCCACTTCCACATGGACATGGGTCATTACGGCCTATTTTCTTTTTTTCATTTACTTTTGGTGTACTTTTTAGAGTTTCTTTGCCGTCATTAGTTTGTCCTTGAAGGGCTTTTCTTGGAGCTATTGTTTGCTTGATTTCAACTCTCATTAATAGATTTGAAATGTTGGCATCAATATTATCCAACATTTTTTCGAATATTTCGTAACCTTCTAAAGCATATGCTTGAAGTGGATTTACTTGAGCATAACCTCTTAATCCAATTCCTTCTCTTAAATGTTCCATAGAATTAATATGTTCAATCCATGCATCATCAATAACTTTTAGGTTTATGAATCTTTCAAAGTTGTTTGTTACTTCTGCTGGGATATCCTCTAATTTTTCTTCAAATTCTTTTACTAATTTGTCTCCGATGATGTCACTGACAGCATTTTCTTTTTTATTTTTAATTTCATCTAGTTCAATCGTTTCTTTTCTTAAGTAAGCATTATTAAAGTGGTCTTTAATAGCTTCTAAGTCTGCGTCTGTTAGATATCCTTCTGGAGCAATATGACTATCAACAAATTCATCAGCGTAATCTTTTAAAGTATCTTCTGATATTGCTGTCATATCTTCAGCGTCAAGAATTTCGTTACGTTTTTTGTAAATTATTTTTCTTTGTTCTGATACGATGTTGTCATAGTCTAGTAAGCTCTTACGCATATCATAGTTGTTTCCTTCAACTTTCTTTTGAGCAGATTCGATGCTTTTACTAAACATTTTTGATCTAATTGGCATTGTTTCATCGTAACCTAAGTTTTGGATCATTGATTTAATTCTGTCTGTTCCGAATCTTCTCATTAGTTCGTCTTCAAATGATATGAAGAATTGGGAGTATCCTGGGTCTCCTTGACGACCAGCACGTCCTCTTAACTGATTATCAATACGTCTTGATTCGTGTCTTTCAGTACCAATAACACATAGACCACCTAATTCTTTAACGCCTTCGCCTAGTTTAATATCGGTTCCACGACCAGCCATGTTTGTAGCGATAGTAATAGCACCTTTTTGACCGGCTTTAGCAATTATTTCAGCTTCTCTTGCATGATTCTTTGCATTTAATACTTCATGAGGTAGATGTTCTTTTTGAAGTAGTTTACTTAGTAATTCGTTTGATTCAACTGAAATTGTACCAACTAGAATTGGTTGTCCTTTAGCGTGAATTTCTTTAATGAAATTTACAATAGCATTATATTTACCTTTTTCTGTAGCAAACATTAAATCAGCCATATCATCTCTTATACAAGGTTTATTTGTTGGTATTTCGATAACATACATATTATATATGTCACGGAATTCTTCTTCTTCAGTTTTGGCAGTACCAGTCATACCTGATATTTTGTTATACATTCTAAATAAGTTTTGGAATGTAATTGTTGCTAAAGTTTTTGTTTCTTCATTGATTTTTACGCCTTCTTTAGCTTCAATAGCTTGGTGTAAGCCTTCACTAAATTGTCTTCCTTGCATTAGACGACCAGTAAATTGGTCTACGATAAGAATAGCGCCATCGTGAACCACGTAATCAACATCAACTTTCATACCATAGTTAGCTTTAAGCGCTTGGTTTACGTGATGAACTAGAGCTGTGTTTTCGGCGTCATATAGGTTGTCTAGTTTGAAGTATTTTTCAATTTTTTTGCTTCCTGATTCAGTTAGCATAACAGTCTTGGTTTTTTCGTCTACTGTGTAGTCTTCTTCTTCATTTAGTTTTTTAACTGCACTATCTGCTTCTGTATAAAGATTTGCAGCATTGAATTTTCCACCAGATATGATAAGTGGAGTTCTTGCTTCATCGATTAGGATTGAGTCGATTTCATCGATGATACAGTAGTTAAGACCTCTTTGAGTTCTGTCTTCTTTACGTTGTACCATGTTATCTCTTAGATAGTCGAAACCAATTTCATTGTTAGTTGAGTATGTTATGTCACAGTTATAGATTTCTCTTTTTTGTTCTGGGCTAAGTTCTCTTAGGTTTACGCCAACAGTAAGTCCTAAAAATTCAAAGATAGGTCCCATCCATTCGGCATTACGTGCACTTAGGTATTCGTTTACTGTTACTACATGTACGCCTTCACCAGTTAAAGCATTTAAGTATGCTGGTAAGATTGTTGTTAATGTTTTACCTTCACCAGTTTTCATTTCTGCAATGTTACCATAATGAATTGCTAAACCACCTAGTAACTGAACTCGATATGGTTTTTCACCTATTTTACGGTATGCTGCTTCTCTAGCCGTTGCAAAAGCTTCAACTAGAATGTCATCTAATGTTTTACCATTTTTTAGTGCCTCTTTAAATTCAGCTGTTTTTCCTTTTAATTCTTCGTCTGACATTTTTGAATATTCTTCGTCTAGACTTTCAATTTTGTCAGCAATTTTATTGAATCTTCTTAATTCTTTATATTCAGTATCTACAAGTTTTTTTAATAAACTCATAATATCACCCTCTCAAGTGATTATTATATCAAAAAAATAGGACTTTTACATCCTATTTTGTATTAATTATACCGTAGTTGCCATCTTTTCTTTTATAAATGACAGATACGCATTCTTCATCTATATTATTAAATACGTAAAAATCGTGACCTAGAAGTTCCATTTGAAGGATTGCTTCTTCTTCATCCATAGGTTTAATATCGATTTTCTTTCTTTTTACTATTTTATCTTCATTTTCCTCTTCAGTTACTTCGAAATCAAAGATGAAGTCAGGTACTACTTCTTTTTTATATCTTGCTTTTAATCTAGTTTTGTTTTTTCTGATTTGTCTTTCTAGTTTGTCTGTTACTAAATCAATCGCAGCATATAAATCTTTGTTTTTTTCTTCTGCACGAAGTGTAAATTTTGTTGTAGGAATGGTGACCTCGATAATTTCTTCGTTATCTTTTACTTTTATTAAAGCGGTTGCTTTAATGCTATCTGGTGCGTCAAAGTATTTGTTTAGTCTTCCTAGCTTTTCCTCAATATAATTTTTGATTGAATCTGTTACTTTAATTTTTTCTCCACGAATTAAATATTCCATGTTCATCCTCCTATAGTGATTATACCATAATTAAAAAGAAAAAACTACAAGATTGTAGTAGTTAATGTGACAGTAGACACTTCGTTGGCTTGTAGTCCTTTGGCAGTTTCGATTAGTTTAAAATCAACTATGTCGCCCTCATTTAGTGTTTTATAACCATCTTTTAGAATTGCCGAGTAATGAACAAAAATATCTTCTAAATCTCCACATTCTATAAAGCCGTATCCTTTTTCGTTGTTAAACCATTTTACGGTACCTCTCACGCTAAACACCTTCCTTCTAAACATATTTTTTACTTCCCTTCTTTGTGCACAATATTATCATCTCAAGATTGCTAGGAAGCTTTTTCCGGCATCTTTTGCATGACACGTTTATCTTAACAAATTTTTGATGGAGTTATTTGATTTGTGTTTGAAACGTGTCTTTTTTGGAGCAAATATTCTTTTTTTGATATCTTGAAAATCTTTTTTTGTGTTTTAAGCACTTTTTTGATTGTTTGAGCCGTGATATGAATTTTTTAAGAATTATTTTGTTATGATGATGTCGGAAGTGAAGAAGTGAAAGAAAAGTTTATTGTTAAAGTTATTGATTTAGCTAAAAGAGAAAAGAAATATTCAGATGAAGAGATTGCGGTAATGCGATATGCTTTAGAAGGTATTTATTTAACTTTTACTAAAATATTAGTTATTACTATTATTGCTGCATTATTAGGATTATTTAAAGAGTATATATTATTTGTACTAATATATACACCAATAAGAAGTGTGAGTTTTGGATGGCATGCTAATACAACTAAAGAGTGCTGGATAGTTTCAATTCTTGCATTTATATTAATCCCTTATACGTGTAGTATAGTTGTAATGAATAATATAGTTAAAATTATTTTGTTAGCTTTTACGATTTTAATGTTTGCTTTGTATTCTCCAGCAGACACTAAAAAAAGACCAATAGTTAACAAGAAAAGAAGATTAACTTTTAAAATATTATCTTTAACGATTTGTTTGATTTATACTTGTTATTCTATGAGTACTTCAAATCTTGTTAGTAATTTGATGGTTGCTTCTTTACTTTATCAGAGTTTACTGATAAGTCCATTTATATATAAAATTACACATCAAGAGTTTAATAATTTTAAAGCCTATAATCTTAATGAATAGATTTTAAGTAGGAAGAAAGGAGGCAGTTATGTTAGGAGAAATTTTAAAATTCATTGCAAGTCATATTAGTTCTACATTCTGTGTTGCAGTTATTAGTGATGAGCCAGAATGCCCAAAATCACTTATTAAGTAGTTATTTAAATATAACGATGTACCAAAATATATAATAGAAAGGGTACTTAACACACACTTAAAAAAGTCACATTAATTGGTGACTTTTTTGATGGATATTATAGTTTTAAAGTTATTATCAGAAACGATTCTTTTAATTTCAATATTTTTATTTAATTCTTGAATATAGTTTAAGCCTAAGCCAGTATTTCTATTTTTAGTACTGTAGTTCTTTTCACCAAGTTTATCAATATCCACAAAGTTACTAAATGTATT
>JAUNFK010000012.1:0-18320 GCA_030525085.1 bacterium | reverse complement strand
GTATTGGTTATATCAATTGTATAACAATCTTCATCGTCATATAATCCCATGCATATTAATTTCTTTTCAGTGTCCATGCTAGCTTCAATAGCATTATCTAAACATATAGCGATTACTTCGCAAGTATCTAGATATAGTTGTGTACTTTCATCTAATTCGTTAAATTTAAGTTTATTATCCATGTAAAACTTAATATTATTTGTTTCTGCAAATTGCATTTTTAAAAAGATAATTCCTTGAAGGCCAGATGGAAATGAGCTGATGTTATTTACCCATTCTTCTTCCTCATTATATTTTTGATATATTTTTTTAATAGCATTAGATTTATCTTTTGCACATTCAATTATAAATAAGTCGTTTTTTAAATTATGCTTTAGTATTCTATAATTATCTGCGGTTTTTTCATAATTACTTAGATAGTCGTTTAAATATTTATTTTTAATAGTAAGGGATTTATTGTTATATATTTCATTTATAAAGATGTATGAATAGTATGTTACAAACACTATTATAACAAGCAATGAAGCATAATATTTGTAATCCACATAGTTATATACCATTAAAACATTGTATACGTGTGCTATTATAATTAAGGATATAAAGTAAATTAGGATTTTATTACTGCTTTCCATAAGTGTTAGTAATGACTTTAACTTTTCACCTAACTTTTTTATTTTAAAGATTATATAATATGTATAGGAAAATATTACAGTTAGAAATATTTTAGGAATTGTGTTAATATTTAATTCTTCAATATTATTGCATGCGAATGATACACTAATTGAAAGTACCGGATCAAGAACGTATGATATTAATGTCATTATACAGGTTTTACATATTGTGATTTTCCATTGTTCTTGAAATAAAAGTTTATATGTTATTAAATAAATTACAGTACTAACTATTGAGCTTATAGGAATAATAGGATTGTATAAATTATTAAATGTTACTAAAAAAGCAGTTATTAAAAGGGTAATACGTTGTTTTAGTCCAAACTTTATTTCTTTTTCAGATATGATTTGATATACAAGAATGTATATGTAACTTACTAAAATTGCTGATAGAAATACCATCCAAAAGTTGTAGTTTAAAATATTTTTCATTCTTCTTTGCCTTTGTTATTTCGGAAATTTTTAGAACACATATTAACTTTTTCTCCATTTGAAAGTGCAAAATAACCTTGTCCCCAATTGTATTCTTGTACAAAATCGTTATTTACTATGCAAGCTCTATGGACTTGTCTAAATCTATCATCAAGTTTTGTTAAAGCTTCTTGTAGTGTCATATTTATAGCGTATTCACCATTAACTGTTTTAATTATTAGCTTTCTTGAGGCTGTTTCTCTGTAGATATAAATAATGTCTTTCGTAAAAATTTGTAAATCTGATTGACCATTTGTATAAAAGAATTTTGAATTATCGAATTTTCTATTTATGATAAGTGATAGTTTTTCTGTTAAATCTTTTTCCATGCCATGAAATTTTCTGATAAAGCAAAATACTTTAAATAGATTTTCATATACTGTGTCAAACATTTTATCATGATTTGTTATAAATAATATTTCACTATCCCAGTCATTTTTTCTGACTTCACGTGCGATATCCAGGCCAGATTTGGTCCCTTTAACTTCGATATCCATAATATAAATTTTAGATTCAGCTGGCTCTTTAATAACTTTTTGGAGTTTTGGCGTGTAGCCTTCATAGTATTGAATTTCATAGTTGGTATCATTTCTAAACATAATTTTATCAATAATCTTTTTATATGTTGCTTGATATTCTTTTTCATCTTCAACTATTATAAATTTTACCATATCATTTCCTCCGTGCCAGTTGCCCGATAAGTTAATTATACTACAAAAAAAGAAAACTGGCCTTTATTTTCTTCGTTTTCTTCTCTTTTTTTGCTTTTTAATTATTTTTCTCACTAATAGTAGAATAATTATTATCGAAAGTGCAATTATACACTGAATTATTGGTGTAAAAATTCTTGCAAGTGCATATTCTCTATTTAATTTTTGGGCTTGTTGCTCTGGTTTTTCTAGATTATTAAAATCTTTTAAATAAATTTTTACTTTTTCTAGCCATTTTTTGTTTAACAATGTATTTTTTTCTTTATATCTATTCTTGTAAGTATTTATTAATTTTGTTATTTCTTCATCAACTTCGTATAATGAGCCAACTGGTGTTTTTGCTTCATGTATGTTTAATGACGAAATGGCATTAGCTAGTGATAGTAAAAATTGATCATTTTGAGTCTTTGCCATAATTTCTAGAGAGTATGGAAGATTATCACTGTCGTAACCTATTGGGATACTAATTGCTGGATAATTGATTGTAGATGAGGCATGTGCAGATAGGTTAATTATTCCTGATTCTCCTAATTTTAAGAGTTTATTTTTACTTGACGGATATATTATAGCGTCTAATTTGTTTTCTTCCATAATGTCTTCAATATAATCTTTATATTCACTTTTTAATTCGTCTTTGATTGTTTGATTTGTTTTAGAATTGCATTCTGCTTTGTATCCTTCTAGTCCTGGTGTTTGATCAGCAAGTTCTTCAAAACTTTTGATTTTTCCTTGATGATTTAATATATATTCATTAAATGTATCACAGAATAAATAGCCACTATAGGACTTAGCGATATCACTATCTACAGTTGTTGTATAGTAATTATCTAATATCTTTATATTAACACCAGCATCTTTTAGTTTATCCATTGCGTTTGTTAAAAGTTTTTTTACTTCGTCATTTATTTGTTTATTTTCTGGAAGAATATTTTCGTCACTTCCATTTATAAATGTTTCTGATATTCCAAGGGTGATGTTTGATAAATTTATATTTTCAAGGGTTATAGTTTCTGATTCGTAGGTTTTACTATCGTTTTCGTCTTTTCCTTTTATAATGTTTGTTACTGTAATTATGTCTTCAATTGTTTTTCCTATTACTCCTGGTGTATCTCTTTCTGTATCGTAAGGGATTATGCCACTTCGGCTTATTAGTCCTAAAGTTGGCCTATATCCAATAAGGCTTGATGCTTGAGCGGGTAATCTTACTGAAGCGTTAGTATCTGTGCCTATTGCTATAGGAGCAAAGTTTAAGGCAACACTTACTGCTGAACCACCACTTGAACCGTATGACGAGTATGCTATGTTGTATGCATTTTTTACTGTACCATAATCACTTGAAGATGAGCTTGCATAGAAAGCAAATTTACTCATGTTGGCTTTTCCTAAAATTATGGCTCCGGCGTCTTTTAGCTTTTGAATAATTGTTGAATTTTCATTTGGGATGTTATCACTTAAGGCTTTAGAGCCAGCTGTTGTTGCCATTCCTAAAACATCTATATTGTCTTTAATTATGATAGGAATGCCATGAATAGCTGATCTTATTTTACCTTCTTTGCGTTCTTGATCTAATAGTTTGGCTTCATTTAATGCGTTTTCATTTACGGATATTAGTGCATTATAGGTATCGTTATATTCATTTATTCTTTCTAAGTAGATGTTTATTAGTTCTTCACTTGTTATTATTTCTTCGTTTAGTGCCTCTGTTAGGGAAGAGACTGTTTCTTTGGTTACATCTATTGGCGCTTTTGTTAAAGCAAAAACATTAAAAGGAATTATTATTAAAAAAAGGATAAAAATTTTTTTACGCATTTCTAACCTCTCTTTGTAAATCTCTTTCTTTGATTGTTTGTCTTTTATCGTAGTTATGTTTACCTTGGCATACTCCAAGTAAAACTTTGGCATGATTGTTTTTTAGGTAAACTTCTAAGGGAATTAGAGTGTAACCTTGTTTTTGTGTTTCTTCTTTTAGTCTTTTTATTTCGGCTTTATGTAAAAGAAGTTTTCTGGTTCTTCTTTCATCGTGATTAAATCTGTTTCCTTCATCATATTTTGCAATGTACATATTTATTAAGTATGCTTCGTCATTTTTGATTTTTGCATAGCAATCTTTTATGTCAGCACTTCCTTTTCTTAAGGATTTAATCTCTGTACCTGTTAAAACAATTCCACATTCAATTTCTTTTAATATAAAATAGTTAAATCTCGCTTTGCGATTCTTGATTTCCATTTTTATCATCCTCCAGTAATATAAAGTCAATGGTTTTACTTTCTTTGCTAGCGCCAACTACTTTTACTCTTACTTTGTTTCCAAGTCTATAAGCTTTTTTATGTCTTTCCCCTATTAGAGCCATAAGTTCAGGAAGATAATTATAGTAGTCTCCTTCGAGTGTATTAACGTGAACTAGTCCTTCAATCATGTTAGGTAGTTCTACGAAGAAACCGAAGTTTGTTACGCCACTAATGTATCCTTCATATACTTCACCGATATGGTCTTCCATGTATTCGGCCATTTTCATGTCGTCTACTTCTCTTTCAGCGTCTACTGCAGCTTGCTCTCTTTGGCTACAGTTTTCTGCCATATCTGGCAAATTACTTTCGTAATAATTGATGGTAGCAATATCCATTTTATTTTCAAATAAATATGTGTGTAAGAGTCTATGAAGAAGTAAGTCCGGATATCTTCTGATTGGGCTTGTAAAGTGAGTATAGCATTTGCTTCCTAAGCCAAAGTGTCCAATGTTTTCTGATGAATAGACAGCTTTTTGCATGCATCTTAATAGTAGTGAAGCAAATATTTGATGGTTAGGTACATTTTCTAATTGGGATAGAATTTTTTGCATTGATGTTGGTGTAAAGTTTTTAAAGTTACCTGTTAATTTATATCCGCTTAGTGATACTAGATTAATGAATGAATCTATTTTTTCGGCTTTTGGTGTACCGTGTACACGATATATTGATGGTAAGTCCATATTATATAGGTGAGAAGCAACAGTTTCGTTAGCTGCAATCATGAAATCTTCAATAAGTTTTTCGCCATCTTCTCTATCATATGTAATTACGTCAATACATTTTCCATCTTTGTCACATATTATTTTTGGTTCTTCAATAGAAAAATCGATATATCCTCTTCTTTCTTTGTTTTTTCTTAAGATGTGTGCTAATTCATTCATTAATTTTAATCTTGAAACGTATGGAGCATATTCTTCATCATATGTATCTCTCATAAGAACATCGTTAACCTTTTTGTAAGTCATTTTTTTGCAAGATTTAATGTAACTTGGGAATATGTCGTAATTTACTACATCCCCTTTTGCATTTATTTGCATTACGCATGATATTGTTAATCTTACGACTCCTTCGTTTAGTGAGCAAATACCGTTTGATAATTTGTGGGGTAGCATAGGAATAACACTATATGCCAAGTATGAACTTGTGCCTCTAATAAATGCATCTTTATCTAATGGGCTATCTTTAGTAACATAGTGGCTTACATCGGCAATGTGAACGCCTAGTGTGTACAGATTATTTTCAGCACTAATACTAACAGCATCGTCAATATCTTTAGTGTCGTCACCATCAATTGTGAAGATTACTTCGTTTGTTAAATCTTTTCTTCTAGCAAGTTCTTTTTCTTCGACCATAATTGGTAATTCTTCGGTTTGTTTTTCTGATTCTTTAGAAAATTCTTCGAAAATACCATATTTATAGGCAATAGTTTTTATGTCAACTCCTGGGTCATCTTTGTGCCCTATTATTTTAACTACTTTACCAATGTAGTGATTAGGAGCAAGTTCTTTAACTAAGTTTACTAATATCTTTGTACCAAGTACGCAATCTTTAGTTGTGTTGGGATCTAAATCAATTAGCAGTTTACACTTTGCATCATCTAAAATTAAAATTGGTTTATCTTTTCTTAGGCTATATTCACCAATTATATTTTTAGTATTTCTTTTAAGTATTTTAATAACTCTTCCTTCTATTTTACCTTTATATTTTATGACTTCTGCCAGTACTTCATCGCCATTTACGGCATCATTTAGGTTTTTATAGTCGATATATAAATCGTCACCATCTAAAAGAAGAAAGCCATTTCCAGATTTATTAATGCTTAGTTTTCCACATTTTAAATATTCACAATTTTCTAAAAGTAAATATTTTTCTTTCTTTGTTAGATAAACTTTATTTTCTTCTATAAGTTCATCTAGGGCTTTTTGTAAGTCTTTTAGTTCGCTCGCAGAATGCAAGTGTAATGCATCGTTTATTTGAATTAGTGTTTGAGCATCATGCATTTTGCTTAAAAATTCAATTATTTCTTCTTTCATATGGTCCTCCAATTATATTTTATCATATTTTTAACTAGTAAATAAAAAAAAGCACCGATTAGGCACTTTCTTAACTAATATATATTAAGAATGATAATACAAAGAATGCTAAACCTAGAAATAAAGTTAGACGGCTAATAACTAATTCTGAGCCTCTTTCTTTTTGGTTTGCAAATAATTCTGTATTTCCACCAGATATTATTTGGCTAGCATCGCTTGCTTTACCACTTTGTAAAAGTACAATTGCAATAAGTAATACTGATACAATTAATAAAATAGTTTCCATAAAATCACCTGACTAATAAAGATGTTATCATATTTTATGGGTTATTTCAAGGTTACTGGCCTATTTTTTCTTCAATTCTTAGTAGTTCATTGTATTTTGCAATACGTTCACCACGGCATAAAGAACCGGTTTTGATGTAGCCTAAGTTTAAGCCTACTGCTAGTTGAGAAATAAATGTGTCTTCAGTTTCACCACTACGATGAGATATTATTGTTTTAAATCCTGATGATTTAGCTAATTTAATTGTTTCAAGCATTTCGCTTATTGTACCAATTTGATTAGCTTTTAAAAGGATCGCATTATTATATTTTTCATTAATTCCTTTTTGTAGATATTCGATATTTGTAACAAAATAGTCATCACCAACTAACATGATTTTATTGCCAATAAGTTCTGTAAGTTTCTTTATAGATTCTGTGTCATCTTCACTAAATGCATCTTCGATACTTATAATTGGATATTTTTCTGTTAAACTAACGTAATAGTTTATTAGTTCTTCTTTGGTAATTTCCTTTTTGTTTATAGTATATTTTCCATCTTTATAAAATTCACTTGCTGCAGCATCTAGTGCTAGGCCAACATCTTTACCTGGCGTATATCCGCTTTGCTTGATGGCTTCTATTATGTAGTCAAGGGCTTCTTCAATCGTTTTGAATGTTGGGGCAAATCCACCTTCATCACCTACTGATGTTGAGTATCCATTTTGCTTTAGAATGTCTTTTAATGTTTGAAATACTTCAGCTCCACATCTTAGTCTTTCTTTAAATGTCCTTTGATTTGGTACTATCATGAATTCTTGAATTTCTAATGAGCTTGTTGCATGAACTCCACCATTAACTATATTCATCATAGGGTATGGCATAGTATATGGTCCGTCAAATATCTCATATATTTCTTTTTTCTCTGCTTTAGCAATAGCTTTCATTATACATAGTGATACACTTAAAATCGCATTTGCACCTAGATTTGTTTTATTTTTTGTACCATCTAATTTTAGGAGTAAATCATCTAGAGCTTTTTGATCTAATTCTTTACCAATTAGTGCTTCTTTTATTGTTGTGTTAACATTGTTCACAGCTTTTGTTACGCCTTTGCCATGATATCTTTCATCTTTGTCTCTTAATTCTAAGGCTTCATTAGTACCAGTTGATGCTCCAGATGGAACGCTTGCTCTTACTGTAAAACTGTCGGTTGATAGTTCACATTCTACGGTTGGATTTCCCCTAGAGTCTAAAATTTCTCTTGCATATAAATTTGTAATCTTCATTTTTCATACCTTCTTTACAAGAAAATTATAAAATAAATGTTAATTAAGGGCAAGTTATTATTTGCTATTTGACACTTTAATGATATAATTAATCATAGGAGATTTTTATGAAATTAGTTGAATTATCAATTCGTGAATTTGAAAATTTTGCTTATAATCACCCACTTAGAAGTTATGCTCAAACAGTTAACTTTGCTAAACTAATGGGTGAAATGGGTTATTCTTATGATTATCTTGGTTATAAGGATGACATGGATAATATTGTTGCAGGTTCACTAGTTTTAACAAAAAAGATAAAGTTTGGAAAATATGCTTATGCTCCAAAGGGTTTTTTAGTTGATTACTATAACGGTTCTCTTTTTAAAGATTTCTTTAATGAAGTTGTAAGTTATTATAATAAAAAGGGATGTGCATTTATTAAGATTAATCCAGAAATTATTATTGGTGAGCTAAATCCTGAGAGGAGTTTTGCAGCTAATTATAATCAAAATGTTAGAATAATTGATGATTTAAAAAGTTTAGGATTTAAAAGAAGGCGTGAAATTAAACCACTTGATTTTATTTTTCCAAGAATAAGTCCATATATAAATTTAAAAACTTATAATCGTGATAAACTATCTGATGAAGTAAAAGAAATTTTAAATACTTCGACAAGTAGTGGTTTAATATTAGAAGATGCTACTAATAAAGATGTTTCTTTGCTATATAATTATATTAAAGATACTACAACGCAAAGCATTAATTATTATAGAAATATTCTTAATATTTTTACTGGAAATACTGGATCTAATGCTGATCTTTTATTTATGAAAATAGATTATGAAGCTTGTTTGATTCAGACACAAAGAGCTTATGAAAAAGAACTTGATCACAATAATGAATGTAATGAAAAGATACAGAGTGATAATAGTCCAGCTGTTCTTGAAGAAAAGATGGAATCTGATAGAAATCTTATTTTGATTAAACAGCAAGTTGTACAAGCAACTAATAATTTGAAGAAGCAAAAGTATGAATACATTGCAGCAGCATTAATTGTTAGATTCGAAAATAGAATTAGTATTGTTGCTAGTGGTTATGATAGTAAATTCATTGCATTTAACCCAATGTTTTATATGTATGAATCAATAATTGAGAGATATAAAAATGACTATGATTTTCTTGATTTAAATGGGCTTGCAAATTCATTTAGTGAAACTAGTCCATATTATAAATTTAATGAAAGTAAAATCGGTATGAACCCTGATGTTTATGAATTTATTGGAGAATTTGATTATATAATTGATGAAGGAAAATTTAGAAGAATTCAATCCGCCGGATTATTGTCCGAGGAATTTAAGCCATCATTTAAGTTAGAAAGTGAGTAATCACTTTCTTTTTTTTGCAATAAAAAAACTCTTAACGAGTTTTAATAGTTTTCACTTTTAAGTTCAAAGAAACTTTGTGGATGATTGCAAACTGGACATACTTCTGGAGCATATTTTCCGATTACTACATGTCCACAGTTACGGCAAATCCAAATAGCATCTTCGTCTTTTGAGAAGACAACTTTGTTTTCTATATTATTAATTAGCTTACGATATCTTTCTTCATGATGTTTTTCAATTTGGCCAACTAATTCGAATTTTTTGGCAATATCTTCGAAGCCTTCTTCTCTTGCTGTCTTAGCAAATTCTTCATACATATCTGTCCATTCATAGTTTTCACCATTTGCTGCATCATTTAAGTTTGTTAATGTATCAGGAATATTTCCACCATTTAGTTCTTTGAACCACATTTTAGCATGTTCTTTTTCGTTGTTCGCAGTCTCTTCGAAGATAGCTGCTATTTGTTCATAACCATCTTTTCTGGCTTTTGATGCGTAATATGTGTACTTGTTTCTTGCTTGACTTTCTCCTGCAAATGCTGCCTGAAGATTAGCTTCTGTTTTTGTTCCTTTTAAATTCATTTTATTACCTCTTTTCCGTGCTAATTATATCATTTATATAAAGTTTCTTCAAGGCGCATATACTTATAATATGGATAGATTGCCTTCAGAAACTGAGTCTAAAATTGGTACTTTATTTGCTACGCTTGTTGGTTTTGCTTTAATGGATGGTTTTACTGCTTTAGAGCAAAATTCAATTGGTAACTGGTTTATGTTAGTCGGACAAATTTTGGAGACAAATGCTGCTTTTTTACAACAGTTTAATCAGCAGAGGCAGGTTCATCAAAGACAGCAGAAAGACAATAGTGATGCTTTGGAACTAGAAAAGTTAAAAAAGATGGTTGATATCTTGCAAAGAGAATATGAAAAACTTGCAAAAGAAAACCTGCACTAGGCAGATTATCTATTTGTTCTGAAACGATCTTTTGGATCTAATATTTTCTTTCTTAATCTAATAACGGCTGGGGTAATTTCAACGTATTCATCATCGTTAATAAATTCAAGAGCTTCTTCTAAAGAGAATGTTTTAGGTGGTACTAAAGCGATTGCTTCATCACTACTCTTACTTCTTGTATTTGACATTTCTTTATTTTTGCATGGATTTACGTTAAGGTCGTTATCTCTGTTGTTAATACCAACAATCATACCAATGTAAACGTCTGTTGCTGGGCCAATAATTAATTGTCCTCTATCTTGTAAGTTAAATAGTGAGTATCCTAAACTCTTACCTGTTTCCATGCTTACTAGAACGCCGTTCTTTCTATTTTGAATGTTTCCCGCGTATGGTTTGTAAGATGAGAAACTACGTACCATGATTCCTTCACCTTTTGTTTCAGTGATGAAATTACTACGGTATCCGATAAGTCCTCTTGTTGGTACTTCAAATTCTAGATGTGTATAGTTTTCTTCTTGTTCTAATTTTTGTAAAAGTCCTTTTCTTTCTTGTAAACTGTTAATTACTGTACTTGAGTAGTCGTTTGGAGTATTAACAATAACAAGTTCATATGGTTCACATTTTTGACCATCTACTTCTTTAAATAGAACCTCTGGCTTACTTACACATAGTTCGTATCCTTCACGTCTCATGTTTTCAAGAAGTATTGATAGATGTAGTTCTCCTCTACCACTTACCTTAAAGCCATCAGAGCCTTCAAGTTCTTCTACTTCTAGACCAACGTTAGTTTCAAGTTCTCTTTCTAATCTTTCTTTTAAGTGTCTAGATGTTAAGAATTTACCACTTTGGCCAGCGAATGGTCCATTATTTACAACAAAGTTCATGCTTAGGGTTGGTTTTTCAATTTCGATTGGTTCTAAAGGATTAACTGTTCCTAGTTTGCAGATTGTATCTCCAATTGAAATGTCTGAGCATCCGGCGATTGTTACGATGTCACCATAGTAAGCTACATCTTTTTCGATCTTTTTAATTCCTTCAGTTACATATAATTTTGAGATTCTGAAGTTTTCTACACTACCATCATTTTTTACAAGTGTTACTTGTTCACCGTTTTTAATTTTTCCTTTATTAATACGGCCAACACCTAGACGGCCAATATAGTCATCATATCCTAAGTTTGAAATTTGAAGTTGTAAGTCGTCATTTTCATTTCCTTCAAATGGGTTGCATTGTTTTACGATAGTTTCAAGAAGTGGTTCAATAGTAGTGCTGTCATCATCTAGTGAATATTTAGCAATACCATCTCTTGCAGTACCATATATAATTGGAAAGTCTAATTGTTCATCGCTGGCGTTAAGTTCGCAGAACAAATCGAATGTCATATTAACTACTTCTTCAGGTCTAGCGTCTTTTTTATCAATTTTGTTTATAAATAAGATTGGTTTTAAGTTATATTTTAAAGCTTCTTTTAAAACAAATCTTGTTTGAGGCATTGGACCTTCTGCAGAGTCAACTAGTAGAATTACAGTATCAACTGTTTTGATAACACGTTCTACTTCTGATGAGAAGTCAGCATGCCCCGGAGTATCTACGATATTAATTTTATAGTCCTTATATCTAATTGCACAGTTTTTAGAATAGATAGTAATACCTCTTTCTCTTTCTAGGTCGTTACTATCCATTACGCAGTCTTTTACTTCTTCGTTTGATCTAAAAGCACCGCTTTGGTTTAGTAAAGCGTCTACTAGTGTACTTTTTCCGGCATCAACGTGAGCAACTACTGCAACATTAATAATTTTTTCCATATTATTCACTTCTTTCAACAAACGCATAAATCATACTACAAATCACGTTATTTTGCAAGAAAAATAGTAAAACCAGGAATATTATGATATACTTTTTTTGGGTGATTACATGAAAGTAAAGACTTTTTTTAAACGTTATTATGGTTATATTATAACGTTTTGTGTTTCGATTATACTTATAGGTATTTTGTTTTATTTGCAAGGGGTTACACCTTTTGGTGGGAAGAGCTTACTGACAATTGATTTTTTTCATCAATATGGTCCAATGCTAGGCGAACTTTTTGATAGAGTTAAGAGTCATTCTGGTTTTATATATTCTTTTAATATGAGTATGGGGCTTCCTTTTTATCGTAATTTTTTTAATTATTTGTCTAGTCCTTTTAATATTATTATGCTTTTATTTAATCATAAAGATTTACTTACATCATTTAGTTTTATAATAGCTGCTAAAATGTGTTTTAGTTCGTTATTTATGTATTTGTTTTTAAAAAGAAAGGTAAATTTACCGAATCTGTTAAATGTAGCATTAAGTTTAATGTATAGTTTTAGTGCTTACTTTGTTGCATATTACTGGAATATTATGTGGCTTGATGGTATGGTTTTATTACCTCTTATTGTTTACGGACTTGAGAGAATGCTAATTGATAGAAAACCTTTAGTATATATATTAAGTTTAAGTTTGATGATGTTTGCTAATTATTTTATTGCTTATATGATTTGTATCTTTTTAGTAATTTATTTCTTAATCTTTTTAGTACAATATAATAATAAATTTGATTGGAAGAAACTTCTATTACAATGCTTGTTATTCGGTGTTAATAGTTTGATAGCTGCAGGCTTATGTTCTTGGTTTTTGATTCCGATGTTTAACGCCTTATCTAGTATAAGTGCTACAAGTGATATTTTTCCTACTAGTCAGTATTATTCATTTAATTTTGCGGAATTTTGGGCTGGTCACTTTAGTGGAGTAATGCCAACGGTTTTAAGTTCTGATGTAAGTAATACACCTAATATTGCTTGTGGTTGCTTGGGTGTTTTACTATTTTGGATTTTTATATTTGATGATAAACTTAAGCTTAAAACTAAAATAGCTTATTTGGTAGGTTTAATTATTTTATTTGCTAGCTTTTATATTGGACAGATAGACTTTATTTGGCATGCGTTTCATGTACCAAATGATTTGCCTTTTAGATATTCTTTTGTATACAGTTTCTTGTTTATTATTATTGCCGCATATGGGCTTAAATCCGCCAAGGATATTAAAGTAAAGTATTTGGTAATAACCGGACTTATGATGTTTATATCTATGATTTTACTTTATCTTTATAGTTTAAAATTTCAAAATATTACAGATAAAATGGTTTTACTAAATGCAGTTGTTTGTTTAATATATTTCTTATTAATTATTTTATATAAATATTATACTAATATGAAAAAGTTTGTACCAGTATTGTTCTTGATAGTTGTTAGTTTGGAAATTATTGGTTCAATTAATTCAAATTGGAATATTTCTCAAACTATTACTGATTTTTATGATAGTTATAATGAAAAAAGCGAAATTATGAGTGATACTAAGAATGATAGTAATAATTTTTGTAGAGGAGAATTTACAGAGATTTTAACTTATAACGACCCATCTTGGTATAATTATTATGGTATAACATCTTTTAGCTCTATGACCTATGAAAATTTAGCTGTTTTACAGCATCATTTAGGACAACCTGGAAATGAGATAAATAGCTTCTATTATAAGCAAAATACACCAATATACGATGTTATTAATAATATTTGTTATTATGTTGGTGATATCAAGGATGATGTAAATTATACTTATGATGTTAAAAATGATTATATAATTAATTACCTTAAACAAAAGCCAAATTTATTTTATTTTACAAATAGTAGCATTAAATTCTGGGAATATAATAATTATAATCCGTTTATGGTTCAAAATGATTTTGTGGAAAAGTCAACCGGAATTGAGGATGTTTTAGAGAAAGTTACTATAAGTAGTGGAAAAGAAGTTTATAAAGATGATTCACATGTTATTGTTAGATATGAAATTAAAGATCGTGTGGAAAATATTTATTTATATAATGATAGTACTAATGTTGATTTTATGCTTATTGGTTCAGATTTATATTATAATAACGATAGTTATAGTTATGTGTATAACGTAGATGATATTAACATTTCTTCTTATAACAATTATGATGAAGAACATATTATTAACTATAAATTGAGTGATAAGAAAACTTATTTATATGTAGGTTTTAATAATTATTATGAATACGATTTCTATGTATATAAATTGAACCAGCAAAAATATGATAAGTTTATTGAAGAGATTAATTCTTCAAAGGTAAATATAATAGACTTTAAAGAGAGTGCTATTAACCTTTCTCTTTCAAGTGATGAAGGTACAGTTTATTCTTCTATACCTTATGATGACGGATGGCATGTTTATGTAAATGATAAAGAAGTTAGTACGTTTAAGTTAGGTAATGCTTTTTTAGGATTTGACGTAGATTCCGGAGAAAAAGATATTAAATTAGTATATAAAGTACCGTACTTTAATATTGGCATTTTTATAAGCGTTTCTTCTTTAGGATTATTAATAACAGAATTATATCTTTTAAGAAAAAAGTCACATAATTAATGTGGCTTTTATTTTTGATTAACAAATATTTTATTTATGTTTTTCTTTGGCATCATTATTTTAAAATTGTGGATATTAGAAACATCATATTTTAGCACAGCTCTATCTAATTTTTCGCCGTCTATGCACCAAGCTTTTTTAGGATAATCCTCGAATTTCAATTCTATATGATTAGTTCTATAAAATTCTAATCCTGATACTTTTGTAACATCTAATGTTAAGAGCATAGTAAATGTTCTAATAATATCTATTCTTCTTCTAAAGTTACAGAAAAGCACTTCAAATGTATCATCGTCTAGTTTAACATCTTTATAAAAGTTATTTATACCAGCAATTCTGTTGGCATTAGAAATAAGCATAAATGAATAGTACCCAGTTTTCTCAATACCATTTACCTTGTAAGATACTTTGTATAATTTAGTTGGGGAAAAGTAATCTTTTACACCCTCAATTAGATAGGCTATGTATCCCCATTTTTTCTTTAGCTTTCTACTAGTTTCATAAGGAATATGCATGAATTTTCCAAATCCAGCTACATATACAAAAGGTTGGCCATTGATAATGCAAATATCCATTTCTTTAGTAACACCATTAAGTAACAAGGATAAATTTCTTTTAATGTCTTTACCATAACCAAACATGACTCCAACATCGTTTGTTGTTCCAACTGGAATGTGGGCTAACACAAGTCTTTCTTTTCTTTGTAAGTTTCCAGTTACTACTTCGTTGAATGTACCATCACCACCCATTGAAATAACTAAATCGCATTTATCAAGATGACTTACTATTTCCTTGGCATGTCCTCTATATTGTGTACCAATAAATTTAGGCACATAGTCATGTTTTTCTAATATTTTTTTATATTCTTTTAAATGTTTAGTTTTTAATGTGTGTCCGCTATTTGGGTTGTATATAACTACACATGATTTCATTTTCTTCACCGCTTTAATTATATCTATCTATTATTTTAAAGTCAAATAAAAAAGTATCGAGTGATACTTAATTTATTAATGGAGGGGCCTACCGGATTTGAACCGGTGCTCAGGGAGTTGCAGTCCCTTGCCTTACCGCTTGGCTAAAGCCCCGTACAAGAAAGATTATACCAGATATGGTTAATCTTTTCAATCAATTATGGTAAATTTAAGAAATATTTGCTATTTCTAGTTTGTATTAGGAGCTCTTTTCCTTCTGAATCAGCAACTTTATTTTCTACAGTTATAAATACAGTATTTTTTACATAAGGGTTACTTTTTGTGGTTCCACTATAAACATATGTTTTTTCATTGTATTTATACCTTACTTTTAGTAGTTTATTAAATAATGATGTATACTTGTCTGAACTAAATGTATTAAGTATTGGTAATCCTTTTTCAAGGTCTGCTTCATATGTTACTACTAGTAATTTTTGTAAAGCACTATTTTCTGTTTTTTCTACTCCAATATAACTTTTGCAATCGCTTCCATTACATACTTCATACTCGTATTCGTAATATGGAACTATTTTAGCACTTTTTATGTTAACATAAGATTTATTATATGTGCTTTCTCCTAAATACATAACTTCGTTAAAGTTTTTACTTTCTTCTATTATGGTTTTATCTATTTTTTGAGCACTTACTTTAAATTTTGCGTATTCATATGTATAGTTATTTTCTTTATCTACAGTTGTGCCGCTTAGAACGTTAAGCTTAAATGATCTAGTACTAGTTTTTTTAGGAACAGCAAATATTAGCGTTACTCTTTCTTCATTATCTTTTGATACTAGTCCACCATTATATGCTTTGCCAAAATCAATAAAATAGTCTTTTAAGGTATTTTTAAAATATACTTTGTTACTTCCGTATGATAAATATACTTCATCTTTATTTAATATTTTTTCTTTGCCAACACTTTTAAGAGATAAATCAACAACAACATATTTTTCACTTTCACTTATTAATTTACCATTGTAGTCATATTCAGTTATGTATGCTTTATTTACTTTTATTTGTAAGCCATTTACGTTTACTGCTTTGCCAGAGCGATATGTTGGATTGATATTTATATTAACTATAATTGTTATTAATATAATACCTGCAACTGCTCCGCCTATAATACTAAAAATAAATTTATGTTCTAATATGTAATATTTAAGTTCACGAATTGTTCTTCTTATTTTTTTTTCGTATTTATATGTATCTTGTCCTAAAACAAATTCAAATTCTTCGCTATCTTCTGCTGATATTTCAAGTTCTTTTAAATCTTTATTAAAATTAAACTTTTTTATGTCAAATCCTATACCACGGATAATAAACATTATAATAAAGTAATAATTTGGGAATGAAAGAATAAGATAAATATCTCTAAGTGCTCTTGATGTTTTTTGAGCCATTGATGCATCGTAAAGTGACCTTATTGTATTGCTTGCCACAATTAATAAAATAAATACTATTATGTAATACGCTGCGGTTAAAACGTAAAAAGTAAATGGTTTTTGCTTCCTTCGCATTAATACAATCATAGTAATAGATGCGGCTATTATTAATATGGTAGCAAATACAAATAATGATGATATATAATCTCCTACTAAGCCTTCAACTACTTTAATACTTCCTGAAGCATAGTCACCAAAAAAAGTCACTAAGTTACTAAATCTATTAGTGATATAGATAACGATTACACATAGTATAACATGTATAATTTTGAAGTTTTTAATTAAAAATGCATAAGGTTTTTTAAATACCATATTTTTCTCCTATTATTATTTTCATTTTATCACAAAAAGAAAAGAAATAAAATCTATTTCTTTTATATGTTTTTATTAACTATTAGTTGTCCTTCTCTTAAATAAATAGTTTCGTTATTTTTTAATAATTGGTCTTGTGTTGTTTCAAATGTGTTTGCAACAAGTGCTAAGGTGTCTCCATCTTTTGTTATATAGTAAGAATAGTCTTTTTTAGGAACCATAATAACTTGATTTGGGTATATAAATTCATTTAAATCTAAACCATTTAATGCTGCTAAAAGAGACGGATTAACATTGTAGCTTTTGGCAATTTGATATAAATTATCCCCTTTTCTAATTGTATAGTATTCATAGTAGACATCATTGTCTGCTCTATAATTTAGCATTTTATCACTTCCTAATATAGGTTATTCGACTTAGAAAGTTTTGTTAATTAAAAATGTAAATTTGATTTGTTGTATTGAATTTCCATTCACTGTTTTCTAGCATTATTTCATTTTGTTTTCCAAAAGTATATTTAAATAGGGTTCCGTTACTAAGATAATATACTTTATCATTATCTATCTTAATTATTTCGTCTACGTTATCAGTTGCTATATTAATATTTGTACCATTTATTTTTAATAATAGTTTATTATTCTTGAGAAAGTAATTATAAGTATTATTTTGTGTAAATATAAGTTTTTCTTTAATTAATTTATTAATAGATATGTTTATTTTTTCATTGTCATAATAATATCCTTCTCCATCTTTACTAATAGTAGTTATTTTATTTTTTGAAGGAATTATTTCATATTCTATTTTATATTTTGGATCTAGCAAATATATTTTATCCTCATATGTTCCCAAAAAGTATGATGAGGAAGATACTGGATTTTCTAGTTTTAATTCTTTTACTTTATTGTTAGCTTTATTTATTATAAAGAAATTATTAAATTCATATTTTTCATCGTAGTTTGCAGTAATTAAATAGTTATTATTTGCAACAGATATTTTATTTTCGTAGTTATCGTTTTCAAAAAGGTCTATCGTTGTTAATTTGTTGTTTTCTAATTTGTAGTATCCCTTATAGTTCCAGATGTATAT
>JAUNFK010000011.1:2071-38385 GCA_030525085.1 bacterium | reverse complement strand
AAATCAAGAATATGATTCATACGAATTTAAGAATCTTAGTAAAAAGATTAATAAGAAATATGAGAAAAATAAATCTGATGATTTTGAATTATAACAAATATAGGGATAGCACAAATAACTATCCCTATTATTTACTTAATAAAAAACTAAAAATTGATGGTAAAATATAGATGTATGTCGATATTTTACGGATAAGAAAAGGAGGAATGAAATGTCCGTAAGAAAACTTAAAGAAAATAAAATAACAAAAGATGGAAGATCATGGGTATTTATACAATATAGTAAAGGTTTAGATGGTAAAAGACATCAATATCAATCAAAAGCTTATATGACTGAAAATGAAGCAATACAAGCCGAAAAAGAATATTTAAATAAATATAAAGATGTTGAAGTAAATCCACATATGACATTTAAAGAAGCCTACACTATATATTACGAATATCAAAAAGATAAAATAAAAGATTCTACTCTTAAGACATATAGAGATAGAATCAAATATATGGGATTACTAGATAATGTAGAATTAGTAAACTTAGATTGGGATTTATATCAAAAATGGAGAGCACAAATTAATAAAACAAATCTCTGTGATAGATATAAAACTGATATTCAAAAATTTATAAAGCAAGTTATTAACTTTGCCGAAAAACAATGGGATTTTAATTTAAGAAAGTTTTATAACAAATTAGAGCCTTTTAAAACTCCAGGAGCATTGAAGAAAGAAATGGATTTTTACGAACCTGAAGAATTCTTTAAATTTATTTCAGTAGTTGATGATTTAAGATATAAATGTTTCTTTGAATTATTATATTATTGTGGATTAAGAAGGTCTGAAGCAAGAGGATTACAGTGGAAACATATAGACTTTAAAAATAAACTTTTAACTGTTTCTCAACAAGTATTAAATCCCTCTAATTCTAATGCTAGTACAGAATGGTATATTTCTAGCACTAAGACAGAAGCATCAAATAGAACAATTCCAATCGCAACTACTCTACTAAATGATTTAGCAGAACTTAAAAAATCAAATGAAAGAATAGCAAAATTCAAACAAACTTGGTTTGTACTTGGTGATGATGTTCCAATGGCTACAGGTAGAATGTATTTCTATAGAGATAAGTATGCTGAAAAGGCTGGAGTAAGAAGAATTAGATTACACGACTTTAGACATTCGTGTGCATCAGCCTTAATATCTGGCTCTGCTCCAATAACTGCTGTATCTAATTTTTTAGGTCATTCCGAAACTACTGAAACACTAGAAACTTATACTCATATGTTTAAAAAAGATCTTGCAAATGTACCAAAATTCTTTGACACATTAGAAAAAGACTTTAATGAAAAGTCTTCCGAATAAACTATATTAAACTTATATAAACCATAGGTTGTGATAGGCAGATGATGGGTAGCGTTCTACAATATTTATAGAAAACCCTTATAAAACAAACAAAAAGTGGAGCCTTTCGGCTCCTTCAGGGGGTTTTGGTTGATACACCTTAACATTGAATTCGTTAAGGTTATCAGCATGATATCTCTACCATGCTAAAATAATCATAAACGAATTTTTAATCTTTGTCAATCACAATTTTTAATAATTTACAAAAAGGCCAAATTATTTAACTTTTTTAAGTTCTTCATAATATAAAATAAATGTTACATTCATGTAAGGAACAAGCCAAATATATAAAATTCCTAAAGTAAAAATTCCAAGTAATAACCATCCAAAGAAACTAAGAACTAACATAAAATAATCCATCTTGTATCCGTTCATCATTTCCTTACTTTTTCTAATGCAATTCATCGGATTTGTGTTTCCATCAATCATTAATAAATTTACCATTGAGTAACTTATCGCAGCAATAATACCAGGAATAATAAGAAGTAATGCCCATAAAGTTGAAAATAGTGAAGTTAAAAACCATACACCAAATATTGGTCCAAACATTTTGTAATATTGAAACATTCCTTTAATATCACATTCTTCGCCTCTAACAAATTTCATTATATAAGCAGTAGCTCCAAAACTAAGTGGTAACGTAATAATAGTTGATAACATTTGTGCACTTGTACTAACATAAATATTATCACTATTTACTCCAAAAAGTGCTCCAATAAGAGAATTTATTAAAGACACAATAACAAATGGTAATACTAAATCCCACACATGACCTTTAATCATAGCTTTAGCTTTTTCTTTTAATTCTTTTCTATTCATATCATCACCAATATAATTATATACAATTCTAAAATTCTAAGCAATAGTTAAGTTCTCAAGTATTTCCTTCTGTACTTTATAATCATCTAAATTCTTGCTCTTTAAAAATTCCTCTGCATCACTTTTACACTGCATTAAAATTTTATAATCCCTATTTAAATTTGCAATTTTAAAGCTTTGTTCACCACTTTGCCTAATTCCAAAAATGTCTCCGCCACCTCTTAGCTTAAAATCTTGCTCACTGATATAAAATCCATCATTACTCTGCTCTAAAACTTTTAACCTTTCAGCATCATAATCACTTATCAAATAGCAATAACTTTGCATGTCATTTCTACCAACTCTGCCTCTTAACTGATGAAGTGTAGCAAGGCCAAATCTTTCAGCATTAAAAATAACCATCATCGTCGCATTTTTAACATCAACGCCGACTTCAATTACAGTTGTTGATATTAATATTTTTGTATCACCATTTTTAAAACTATTCATTACTTCATCTTTTTGATTAGGTTTCATTTTTCCGTGCAATACGCCAGTAGGAACCATTCCATTAAATGCTACATCAAACTTATCTTTTAATGAAGTAACATTCATCTTTTCATCTTCTTCATCATCAATAAGTGGAGCTACGACGTATATTTGATGCCCGTCTTTAATTTCATCTAACATCTTCTCTAAAACATTTTTAAGTTCACTATTTTTAAAAATTTTAGTAATAATTTCTTTTCTGCCACCTGGTTTAGTCCTAATTTCCGTAATATCCATATCGCCATAAATAGTTAAAGCAAGCGTTCTAGGAATTGGTGTTGCACTCATATATAACACGTCAACATCTTTTCCTTTTTCTTGTAAAATCTGTCTTTGATTAACACCAAATCTATGTTGCTCATCTGTAATAACAAGCCCAAGATTATTATAAACAAGTTCATCATTAAGTAAAGAATGAGTACCAATTAAAACATGAGTTTCACCATCTTTTAATTTTTGTAAAATCTTATTTCTTTCACTCTTTTTAGTTGAACTTGTAAGTAACTGAATATTTAACTTATCTCCAAAAAGACTCGTCATATTATTATAATGCTGGACTGTTAATATTTCAGTCGGTGCCATAAGCACGCCTTGATGCCCAGCAAGCATATTCATATAAAGTGCTATAAAAGAAACTATCGTCTTACCACTACCAACATCACCTAAGATTAATCTATTCATTTTCTTCTTAGATAAAAAGTCCCCCTTAATATCCTCTACGGCCTGCATTTGTCCATCTGTTAAACTAAATGGCAAACTACTAATAAAATCATTAACCTTATCTTCATCAAAGCTCTTAACGTTAAACTTACCGTCATTTGCATTCTTTTCTTTTAAATAACTTACCTTTAACATAAAAGTAAATAATTCTTCATATATTAAATGCAAATCTGCTTTTTTCAAACTGTTAATATCTTTTGGTTTATGCACATTAGTAACTGCTTCTTTTTTATTAACAAAATTATACTTTTCTATTAAATAATCAGGTACATTACTTTTAATTTCTACTGTATTATCCAAAATCTCATCAACTAATTTTTTGAAATTGCTTCTCTTTATCCCTTGATTCAAATGATAAACAGGCTCAATCACCGTTTTAGTTATTGGTGTAAGCTTTATATCACTCGCCATAAATGTATTAGATTTTCTATTATATTTACCAATTACTGATATATAACTTTTAATTCTAATATTTGGTTTTAAATAAGCTCTATTAAAGATAGTAACATTTACTAACTCACTTCCCGTATTAAATGCAAAAGATAATTTATTAAGATTCTTTCTTATAAAAAATACTTTAGGTACAGACTCAACATATCCTGTAATTGTGCACGTATCACCCTCACTGCACTCACTTAATTTAACTGGTGTATAAACATTATATCTATAAGGAAAATAATTAATAACATCATCCTTTGTATATAAATTAAGTGCTTTTAAAGCAAGTATACTTTTAGGTCCAATTCCTTTTATATCTTCTAGCATTGTAATCACCATCTTTTATTATTTTTTTATTAAAAATGCTTGACAAAAGTGTCTCATTCGGTTAGTATATAAATCACCAATTCACTTATAGGCGAATTGGTGCTAGTATCACACTAGCCAACCCCTTTTTATTCTTTGAGGCTGCTTATTAAGCAGCCTCCATTTTTTTATTTATTTAATAAATTTTTATAATATTCATAACGCTCTTTTGCAGCGTTTTTATTTTTTTCTAATAACACATTCGCTTTTTCTTTATCTTTCAAAATTAATGCATTATATCTTACCTCATTACGTAAGAAATCATCATATTTCTCAAAATCAGGTTCAGCACTATCAATATGAAGCCCACCATCAAAGTATCTCATAAGTGTCACATAACCACACATTACAGCAAGCTTTTCTTCATTAATAGAGTTACCCATACCGCCTTTAATTCCCTGCTCAATACAAGGACTATAAGCAAGAATAATTGATGGTCCATCATGCTCTTCAGCCTCTTTAATAGTCTTTATCGCCTGCATCATATTAGCTCCTAAACTAATTTGACCAACATACACATTAGGGTATCCCATACAAATCTTAAATAAATCTTTTTTATAAGTATCCTTACCCATATCAGCAAACTCAGCTACTGCCCCAATATGCGTACTCTTACTAGATTGTCCACCAGTATTAGAATAAACTTCAGTATCAAGCACCATAATTCTAACCTTTTTATTACTTGAAAGCACGTGATCCAAGCCACCAAAACCTATATCATAAGCCCAGCCATCTCCACCAATCGTCCATACACTCTTTGGTGTTAAATAATTAACTAAGTCTGGAGAAACATACTTCTTAGCTTCATCTAATACAGCATTAATCTTCTCATAATCATTCTCATTATCTTTAACAAACTTATAAAGACTAGCAGCCACCTTATTAGCCTCAAGCTCCTTAAGTGCTCTAGCATGTAACTTATCATAAGTTCTTAACATTCCATAACCATACTCAGCATTATCCTCAAATAAACTACTACCCCAAGAAACATTATAAGGCATACTCGGACAAGACGCACCATAGATACTAGAGCATCCAGTAGCATTTGCAATAACTAATCTCTTACCAACGATCTGCGTTAATAACTTAATATAAGGTGTCTCACCACATCCAGCACAAGCTCCAGAAAACTCAAATAATGGTTTTTTCAAAGAAACTTCTTTTATATTATTTGCACTAGTTACATCATTTTCATAATTCTTAAATAAATCATCTGCTATTCTTTGATTCTTATCATCAATTTCTCCCCAAGATAAACATTTAACAGGACATATATTAGCACATAAACCACAAGCCGTGCAATCTCTTTCACTTACTGCCACAATAAACTTATTCTTCTTATCCAAGCTATCCTTTGCTGCACTTGCATACTTATCATTCTTATCAATTACGAAAGGTCTAATAACCGCATGAGGACAAACAATATTACACATACCACATTCAATACACCTATTCTTATCCCACTTAGGAACCATACTAGCCATACTTCTCTTTTCTAGAGCACTAGTCCCACCTCTCGTAGTTCCATCGCGCATTTCATAAACATCACGAGTACTTAACTGATTACCTCTTCTAGAATTAATATAATCAAACACTGTATTACCATACTTCATATCATAAGTACTAGCACTATCTATCTTACACTCTTTTAAATAATACTTACTTTCTTTAATACATGAAATATTTGCTTTAACAATATCTTCACCCTTAGTAAAGAAACGTTTCTTAACATTCTTAATTAGCACTTTCTCATAATCAGCAAAGCCAAACAAATTTAAGATAGCACTTTCCATAATTAAACTAATCTTCCCAGAAATACCATATTTACTAGCTAGCATCCCTGCATCAATTAAATACACTTTTATATTATTATCAATTAAATATTTCTTCACTTCATTAGGTACAAACTTATTAAACTCTTCTTCATTCCTATAGGTATTAACAAGTAAAGTGCCACCTGTAACTAATCCATCTAAACAATCAAACTTCTTAAAATACTCATCTTTAGAAACTACTACTAAACTAGGATTAGTAACATAATAAGGTGCTTTAATTAACTTTTTACTCGTTCTTAAATGAGAAATAGTTACTCCGCCACTCTTCTTAGAATCATACTCAAAATAACCTTGAACAAAACTACTTTCACCAAGTATTTTAAGCATGTCCTTTGACGCACTAACAAGTCCATCAGAACCAAATCCAAATATTTTAAATTCTTTATAATTTTCTTTATAATTAAACTCATAATGCTTCAAAGACAAATTAGTAATATCATCATCTATTCCAATAACAAAATCATTAACTAACTTTGTATCAAGCATCTTATAAACATCATAAATATCACTTGGTGTCGTATTCTTACTAGATAGTCCATATCTTCCATGAACTATCTTTATTTTTTCATCACTAAGAGCAGACAACACATCTAAATATAAAGGCTCACCAGCGCTACCACTTTCCTTAGTTCTATCTAAAACAGCAATCTTACGCACACTTTTTGGTAATACTTTCTTTAAATAATCAACACTAAAAGGTCTATATAAATGAACCTCAATTAATCCATACTCATCATTTTTACACATATCTATTGTATTTTTAATAGTATCACAAACAGATCCCATTGCTACAATAACTTTCTTAGCATTCTTACTACCATAATAATTAAATGGTTTATAATTAGTTCCTGCAATCTTATTAAGCTTTTTCATATAAGAATTAACTATATCTGGCATCTTTAAATAATCTTTATTTCTTGCTTCAGTTACTTGAAAATAGATATCCTCATTTTGCGCAGTACCCTTAGTAATCGCTTTGCCAGAATTAAGTGCTCTATTTCTAAACTCATTAACCTTTTCATAATTAATCATTGACTTAATGTCTTTATCACTAATTAGCTCAATTTGATTATACTCATGACTTGTTCTAAAGCCATCAAAGAAATGTAAAAATGGAAGACTTCCCTCAATTGCAGATAAATGTGCTACCATCGCCAAATTATAAGCATCCTGCACATTGGTACTAGCTAAAATACAAAAGCCCGTTGCTCTTGTCGCATAAACATCTTGATGATCTCCAAAAATACTAAGTGCATGCGTAGACAAACTTCTAGCCGCAACGTGAATAACCCCTGGAAGCATCTCTCCAGCCATTTTATACATATTTGGAATCATTAATAAAAGTCCTTGACTAGCTGTAAAAGTACTGGCTAAGACTCCTGCATTAAGTGCTCCATGCATTGCTCCAGCAGCTCCAGCTTCACTTTGCATTTCAATAACATTTACCGTATCCCCAAACACATTCTTTTGGTTCTCACTACCCATTAAATCTATTTGACTAGCCATTGGACTAGACGGTGTTATCGGATAAATAAAGCTAAGCTCACTAAAATTATAAGCCATCTTAGCACATGCAGTGCATCCATCAACAACTTTCATATAATCACCATTCCTATATTATAATTATATCTTAAAACCAAAGAAAAACAATACTTAAATCTTTTCATAAAGTATTGTTTCACTATTTTCATAAACATAAAATTTACAGTTTACATATTTCTCCATTATACTCTTATATAGAGCGCCAACTAAAGTAAAGCTCCCTTGCTTTTTATTAAACCATTTTCCCCTATAATAAGGCACCTTTCCACTCACAATAACCGTATCACTATCAAATAAAGAAAATGCATCTATAAACTTTATACTAACATTACTAATAAAATTAAATAAAGAATTATATAAATACACCTCACAAGGTTTTAACTTGTCAAAATATAAAATATTATACTTCACCTTAAACAAACTACTAACCAAATTATTTTTGGACGTAATATTATATACAATCTTCTTTAATCTTACATAATCATATATATGGTTATTTACTATAACATTATCTGGTAATTCCTCTTTAATTATCCTTTTACTTTTATGAGAATAAATTAAAACATACTCATCAGTAAACTCAAAAGTATAAATAAAATCACCTAAGAAAGCTCTTTAATATTCATACCATATATATTTTCAGGATTAGCATAAGTTCCATTATGTTCTACTTCAAATAAAAGCATATTACTATAAGTACTATCAATTTTATTTTCACCACTAGTACCAATAACATCGCCTTTTTTCAAAGTATCGCCAATCATAACATTAACTTCATTTAAGCTTTCATATCTTGTAATTAAGTTATTTGTATGTTTAATAGTTACTACGTTACCTAATACTTCATCAGCTACTACATCCTCAACAGTACCATCAGCAACAACTAAAACTTCAAACTCTTCTTTAGACCCATAAAGCACTCCAGTATTTGGCATATAAGTATTTTGATAATAAATTATAGATTGCTCTTGCGCCTTACTTTCAGCATCTTTATCATAGAATCCTTTTACAACAGACACTTCTTCACCACCAAATGGCTTAATGACCTTCCCATCATCAGTACTTACAACCGGAACTGTATCATCTATTAAATTTCGGTAAACATATGACAAGTTATCATTATTATAAACTGAAGCCTTCAAAACTTTCGCAGTTAAATACAAACTTGAAATAATTGCTCCTACACTTAACAAATAAATACACACTACTACTGAACTTTTTAACTTATATTTTTTCATCTCGCACCTTCCTAATAAAAGTGTGAGTAAAAAAATCTATTTTATACTAAAAATCTTTAATAATTATATCTTTATAATAATACTTTAATATTTCTTTATAACTATAACCATCTTTAGCAAGCAAATTTGCTCCATTTTGACTCATACCAACACCATGTCCATACCCTTTAGTAGTAATATTTACTTCATCCCCATTTACATTTATCTCAAAATCAGTAGATCTTAAATTAAGTAGTTTTCTTACTTCAACTCCCTTAAAACATTTATCTTTAACACACATCTCACTAACATGATTAGTTTCATTTCTTTTAATATCTAATCCATCAAGTGAGCCTACACCTAACTTACTAAATATATCACTAAGTTTATAACTCTTGCTAACCTCATAATTATTTAAGTTAACCTCTAAAAGTGATGGCACGCTCTCTATATCATTAGTCCCAAACACCTCTAAAGAGTTTTCTGTATAGCCATTACTCATTGCAAAATAAAAAGTTTTCATAATACTATCATTCTTATAAATAACTTCATTACCTGTATCATTTACTGCATTTATCACTTTTTCATAATATTTATTAAAGTCGCTACCCCATCTTTTTTTTAATTCATAAATATCTAAATAAGCCTGAGCACTCAAATTTGTACTATATAAATTACAACTATTTTTAGAACTTAATAAATAACTTCTTGCTGCAACTGCCTGTGCTTTTAAAGCCTCATCATTAAATAAAGCTGGCATCTCTGCCGCAACCACTCCGAATACATAGTCATTAATATCTAAATATAAATTTTTATCTTGCAAATATACAATTTTTGTATTTTTGAAAGTATTTTCATCAATAAAAAAAGTAGCTTTTCTCTTAAACAAAAAACTACATATACCGCATGGAATCAAAAACATAATAACAAGTAAAAGTTTTTTCATAAAATCTCCTATACAATTGCACTTATACTTAAAAACTCTATAATAAAACTCCCAAATAAATATCCCATAATAAAACTTATTACAACTATAAAGCATCTTGCTTCCCAAACATGATTAGCCTTAAAAAAATTATTAAAGTTAATCCCCGAAACAATAAATATACTAAGCAAAACAGATAAAACATAAATTACTGTCTTATACATTATATTCTCCGTTTTCTATTTTTATAATCTCTTCTCCTCTTCTTATGTGTCTATCTTCATTACTAAAGCTAGTTTCTAAAAATACTTTAACCATCTCTAATGCATCAGGATTCTTTGCTCCCATTGCCATAACATTTGCATTATTATGCATCTTACTAAGTCTAGCTTCATCAATATTTGTTACATGAGCACATCTAATACCTTTAACCTTATTAGCTGCTATGCTCATTCCAATACCAGTTCCGCATATTAAAATACCTAAGTCAGCCTCACCACTTGCAACCATCTCACTTACTTTAAATGCAAAATCAGGATAATCATCTAAAGGATCATTAACTGGACTACAATCAATAAATTCAGCCATATTACTTAACTTATTTATAATTTCTTCTTTTAAATCTGGACCATTATGGTCAGTTCCTATTGCTACTTTCATCATTATCACCACCATCATTATACTATCACTCTTATTTTTAAGCAAATAAAAACTAAGATGTTACTCTTAGTCCAAATTGTATTTTTTATTAAATTTATCTACTGCACCAGTCTTCTTATGCTTTCCTTGAGCACCAGTATAGAATGGATGACAAGCATTACAAGTATCAACTGTAAATGACTCTGCCTTTAATGTAGAAACTGCTTCAAATTCATTACCACAAACACATTTAAAAGTTACCTTTTTAGTTTCTGGATGTAATCCCTTTTTCATATTCGCATCTCCTTCCGCCATGACTTTTACTAAGCCATAGAAATTCGTTTCTCATGTATTATATCATATTTTTACAAATATTCAATAATTATTCGTCAATTATTTCGATTTTAGCTCCTACTGAAGATAACTTTCCAACGATATTTTCATAACCTCTTAAAATATGTTCTATATTAACAATCTTCGTAGTTCCTTCAGCAATCATACCAGCAACCATCATCGCGGCTCCTGCTCTTAAATCTGTTGCTTCAACATCTCTACCTAATAAATCAGACTTACCAAAAATAATTGCACTCTTATCAAATAACTTTATATTAGCCCCCATCGCATTTAAATACTTAATATGTCTCATTCTATTTTCATATATTGTCTCTTCAAATAAAGATTCACCTTCACACTGTGTAAGTAAAGTACTCATTGGTTGTCCTAAATCCGTTGGAAATCCCGGATAAACAAGCGTCTTAACATTTACTGGTTTAAGTTTATCTACCTTATTAACAACAATTGTTGTGCCATCAATCTTAATATCACAACCAGCTTCTATTAGTTTAGTTAAAACAGACTCTAAATGCTCCTTAATAACTCCTTCAATTACTAAATCTTTACCAAGAAGACTACCAATCATAATATAAGTTCCGGCTTCTATTCTATCAGGTATTACCTCAACAATACCATCACCTAAAGTATCAACACCTTCAATGGTTATCTGACTAGTTCCTGCACCATAAACCCTAGCTCCCATCGTACTTAAAAATGACGCTACGTTTACTATCTCTGGCTCCTTAGCCGCATTATAAATATGCGTAACACCCTTTGCTTTAACAGCTGCAAACATAATGTTAAGTGTTGCTCCTACACTAGCAAAATCTAAAAATATATCATTACCTTTAAGCTCTTTAGCATCAACAATATATTCCTTATTATCTTTAATCTTAACACTCGCACCTAACTTCTCAAAACCATTTAAGTGAAAATTAATTGGCCTAGAACCTATTGAGCATCCACCAGGATAAGAAATCTCTGCATGTCCATATTTAGCCAGCAACACTCCCATAAAATAATATGATGCCCTTAATTTAGAAGCATATTCCTCGTCAATAACAGCATTCTTAGAATTACTATTATCAATATAAAGAGTATCCCCCTCAAATTTGACAGATGACCCTAACTTTTCCATCATCTCAATAAGTCTATGAACATCACTTATGTTTGGTACGTTATAAATAACACTTTTACCATCAGTAAGCATTGCTGCTGGAATAAGGGCAACTACACTATTCTTAGCGCCACCTATTTTAATAGTTCCAGATAATTCATGCTTACCTTCAATAATTAATTTCTTCATATCTCTTCCTCTTTACACAATTATCCAACTTTAATATATAATGACTAACTTTTTAAATCAACTAATTAAAGAATATTTTACATAAATTTACAATTGCTAGAATAAAAAGTAACACACTTCCAAAAACATTTGCTTCCTTTTTTAAACACTTCATTGAATACTTGCCAGTCATAAGGCCAATGTAAGTTAAACAACCAGCACATGTACTAAAAATAACTGAGCTCGCTATATAGTGATTAGTAATACTAGATAATCCTAGTCCTACAGTTAAACTATCAATACTAACACTAAAAGACGTAAATAAAATACTCATAAAACTCTTTAAAATAACGTTATCTTCCTTATTTCTAGTTACAAACATCATAATAGACAAATAAAAAAATACTGCAACCATCAAAAAACTAGGATCAAAATAAAGAATATCTCTTATAAAAAAACTAAAACTATTCCCTAACATCGGCATCACAAAATGAAATACTGCTACACATAAAGGAAGTAAAATAAATGTTTTTTTACTTATTTTCTGCATACCTATACCAATCGATAATCCAAAAGCATCCATACTAAGAGCAAACCCAATAAAAAAAATACTTAACATTATGCCTCCTAGTTAAGTATATTATCTAAATTTTTCAATTATGCTCTTTACAAAAAATTTATATTGAACATCACTTGTCGTTTCATTTTCTTCCATAAGACAAAGCGGAGGAAATAGCACACACCACCAGTTATCACCTTCTCCATCACCCAAAGTAACAACTAATGAATTATAATAACCACCATCATACACTACACCTTTATAAGTTTTACTTGGAAAATAATTCATTCCATAACTAACAGTAAAATTATCACTCATTAAATTCTGCTTTATTAACTTATTTATATTATCAAGTTCCTCTGACACAATTTTTTCTGCATCACTTACTGTACTAGCACTCGCCACTTTATCATATAAATAATCTTCTAATTTTCTCTTTAAATCTAACTTAGTTTTAATATCTCCAGGAGCATTACTATTACTAACTACTCTAAATCTAATTGATGAACTAGGTATAACAACAGATTCATTCTTACTTTTATTAAACACACCTACCGAAATAACAGCAGCCATTATTATTAACAATTTCTTCATAAAAAAATCACCTTTCACTTAAACAGTGGGTGACTTTCAAACTTTTTATTCATTTATAACAAAAATATATCTATCTCTTCCAGCTAAATCTTTCTCCAATTTTACTTTAGCTTTAGGAAAAGCTTCTTTAGCAAGTGCTTTTATTTCTTTACCATTATCTTCGTCTATTTCAAGCGCTATTAAAAATTTTTTGTTTAAATACTTTTTAGCAACGCCAAAGATTACTGGATAAAACTTTAGTCCATCCTTACCACCAAATAAAGCATTATGTGGCTCAAACCTCGTCTTCTCATCTAAAACATCAGTTTCTTTTAAATAAGGTGGATTACTAATTAACACATCATAATTGTTGAAAAGTTTACACTTATTAACATCCTGCTTTATAAAAGTTATCTTACACTTGTTAAGTTTAGCATTCTTTTTAGCAACCTTTAAAGCTCCCATACTTATATCAGTAGCTGTAATCTCTAAGTCCTCATTTTCCTTCTTTAAAGCAACACTTATACATCCTGAACCAGTACCTATCTCAAGCACAGAAACTTTATTAAACTTATACTCATCAATATACTTAAGTGTCTTTTCAACAAGTGTTTCCGTCTCAAATCTAGGTATCAAAACATTTTTATTGACCATAATTTTATATCCATAAAAGTCTACATTACCAATCAAATACTGAATCGGATAACCATTTTCAATCCTTTTAATTGGATAATCCATATTCTGATACTTCTGCTCTAAAAGACGCCAATCAGTTAAACTTATAAAATCCGGTCTTTTCATTCTGCATTTTCCATCTTAATTCTAGTATCTTCAGCAATTAATGCCTCTATAATAGGATCAATATTACCATCCATAACTCTATCAAGTTCCATAATACTAAAATTAATTCTGTGATCAGTAACTCTATTTTGTGGATAATTATAAGTTCTAATCTTCTCAGATCTATCTCCAGTACCAATCATACTCTTACGAGCTGTATCAGCAGCTTTGTTCTTCTCTTGCTGTTGCATATCATAGATTCTACTTTTTAAAACAACCATTGCTCTTGCCTTATTCTTAATCTGACTTCTTTCATTTTGACAAGTAACAACAATACCAGTTGGAATATGTGTAACTCTAACCGCACTATCAGTTGTATTAACTCCTTGTCCGCCCTTACCACTAGAACGATATACATCAACTCTTACATCTTCAGGCTTAATCTCAACATCAACATCATCTACCTCAGGCATAACTAAAACAGTCGCAGTAGACGTATGAATTCTTCCCTGTGTCTCAGTTTCAGGAACTCTTTGAACTCTATGAACTCCACTTTCAAACTTTAGCTTTGAATAAACATTATCCCCCTTAACTAAAAACTCAATCTGTGAAAATCCACCACTAGTTCCTTCTTCTTCTCTAGATACTTCAATCTTCCAATTATTCTTTTCAGCGTATCTACTATACATTCTAAATAAATCTCCAGCAAAAATATTAGCTTCATCTCCACCAGCAGCTCCTCTGATTTCCATAATAATATCCTTGCCATCATTTTCATCCTTAGGTAAAAGAAGAATCTCAAGCTCACTATTAATCTTTTCAAGAAGAGAATGTTTCTCATCTAATTCCATTGAAGCAATCTCGTGCATTTCTGGGTCATTAACCAAAGCCTTCAAATCCTCAATTTCTGCAGTAACTTTTTTTAACTCTTCATATTTCATTACAGAAGGCTCAATACTACTTTTTTCCTTTGAAAGCTTCATCTGCTTAGAAAAATCACTTAACACCTCAGGATTAAGTAACTCTTCATTTATCTCCTCATACCTCTTTTTTAATAACTCTAATCTTTCTATCATATTAACCTCTTTCTTTATATAAGAGTAGGCTACATTAACTCTCCATCATTCTCTTCTTCAGAATCAATAATTACTAAATCATCTAAATCATCATCACTATCTAAATCATCCATAGACTCATCATCATAGTTTTCTTCTTCAGACTCCTCTTCAGTATCTATTTCTTCTTCATTCATCATTTCATAATCTTCATCGTCATCATCATCAATAATAACTTTAGTACTATGATTTATCTTTAAATCACAATATCCTTTATCTAAAATTATAAATCTTTTATCTGTTGTAATAAGTTCAAAAAAGTCACCAATACCTTCTTCATATTCACTTTCAGGTAAGCCCATAACTTTAATTACTTTTTTAAATAAATCTTGTATTTTAATTTTCTTTTTTTCATCGTTTAAGATTAAATATGCTACATCATCATAAGACAAAGTTTCTTTCTCTTCATCTGTAAGTTTTACCATAACTATATCCTCCTCTAAAAACCATTATATGTTTCACTAAAATAAATGATAATGGCTTTTTAAACAAACATAATTTTATCATATTATAATGCATTGTCAACAAAAAAATATACTTAATCAAAAGTTAACACTATCCTGTTGTTTATCTGTGTTTCACTTTCAATATTATAGTATATTTCTCTTCTCTTATTCTCATTATTTACACTAAGAACATCAATCTTTAAATTCAAATGATAATCTTGCTCTTTAATAATAATCTCACTAGTACTATTTTTAAAATCTAATAAATATCTAAAACTAGCATCTTCCCTAATAAGAATATCCTTATCTAAATCATAAATAATATTACCAAAAACAAGTAATCTATCATCTATCTTACCATCAGAACTTAAAACTAAATCTCCGTCTTTATATAATTCAATTTTAATCATAAAACATCACTACAACCATTCTAGCATAAAAACAATCAACTTTACCATAATAATAAACGGTGAAACATGAAAAAACTTAAATTTATATATAAATTAACTATCTTTTTTATCATAACATTTACAGTAATTATCTCCTGTCTTTACACATATGCATACTTCAGCCCTAAAATAACCCTAAACTCTGCAAATGCATTATCTTTATATGATAATGAAAACAATCTAATTCTGCAAACTAGCAACAACAAAAAATGGGCTAATATAAATGAAATATCTAATGATTTAATAAATGCTACTATCTCTGTTGAAGATAAAAACTTTTACCACCACTTCGGTTTTGACTATCTAAGAATCATAAAATCACTATATCTAAATGCAAAAACTAAATCTATAACCGCTGGAGCCTCAACCATTTCTCAGCAGTATGTTAAAAACTTATTTCTAGATTTTGATCAAACATGGAAAAGAAAAATTAAAGAAGCTATGCTAACTCTTAATCTAGAAGTCCACTACTCAAAAAAAGAAATCTTAGAAGGCTATCTTAACACAATAAATTATGGTCAAGGAAACTTTGGTATCGAAAATGCTAGTAACTATTATTTTAATAAAAAAAGCAGTGAGCTTACCCTAGAAGAAGCAATTATCCTAGCGGGAATTCCTAAAAGTCCCGAAAACTACAACCCAGTAAGCAACTACGACGCATCCATTAAAAGAGCAAAAATCGTCGCTGAAGCCATGTACAAAAATAAAAAAATTGATGAAGAAACTTACAAAAATTTATTTTCAAAGAAAATTGAAATTTACGGTCAAAGAAAAACTAACAATATGCAAACTCTTATGTATTATTATGATGCTGTCTTAAATGAGCTAAATAGTATTCCGAGCATTCCTAAAGATTTAATAAAATCAAAAGGATTAAAAGTATACACAAATCTAGATATAAATGCTCAGCAAAAACTAGATAATACTTTTAAAGAAAATGAAAATCAAGATAACATTGAATTAGCTGCTATCATGGCTGAACCATCTACTGGTAAAGTATTTGCATTGGCTGGTGGTCTAAACTACTCTAAAAGTCAGTTTAACCGTGCAATATACGCTAAAAGACAAGTCGGCTCAACAATCAAACCATTTCTTTACTATGCTGCTCTAAACAACAACATGACTGAAGCAAGCACATTTAAAAGCGAAGAAACAAGTTTTGTTTTTGCAGAAAATAAAAAATACACCCCAAAAAACTATAGTAACATCTACGCAGACAAAAATATTACCATGGCAGCTGCTCTAGCTTACTCAGACAATATCTACGCCGTAAAAACCCATCTATTTATTGGAACAGAAGAATTAGTAAATACTCTTAAAGAAGCAGGACTAAAAAAAGAAATAGATGCGTTCCCTGCTCTAGCACTTGGTGCAGTTGAACTAAACTTATTAGATTACGTTGAAACATATAACACCCTAGCAAACTATGGAACATACAATGATTTATACTTCATCGAAAAAGTAGAAGACTATGAAGGCAACACTATATATAAACATAAAAATAAAACCAAAGATGTACTAAACAAAGACAATGTATTTATAATAAATGAAATGCTTACAAACACATACAACGCTTCATTCATTGACTATCAATCACCAACAATAATATCTTTAAATAGTAGATTAACAAAAAAATATGCTATTAAAAGTGGTACAACTGATAATGACTATTTAGTTATTGGTTATAATCCCGATGTTTTAATGTTTGTATGGGCTGGATCTGACTATAATAGTCCAGTTCCTAAAACATACTCATCTAAAATCAAAAACATCTGGTGTGATAACGTTGAAGAATATCTTAAAGATAAAGAATCATCATGGTATACTCCAAGTGATAATATAATTGCTATGCCTCTTGATCCTATAAGTGGTACAACAACAGAATCTAACAAAAATATTCTCTATTACTTTAAACGTGGTACTGAACCTATCACCAACTAAAAAAAGCAAGCCTAATCAGCTTGTTTTTCTATCTTTATTATCATTTGATATAAATCTTCAAAATCAAAATCCTCGCTAGAAACTTTATATCCAGCTTCTTTTAATTCATTAACAAAATCATTATAAGCTTCCTTAACAGAATCTAAATTATTTTCTAAAATCTTCTTCTTTGGAGGCTCTACTGGTTTTTCTTCTTCCTTCTTAACCTCTTCAAGTGGAGTATCAAGACTTTCTAAAGGAGCACTCTTAGTAACAGTAGCACTGCTATTAAATGGATTAAACTCTTCTAATCTATCCATAGGCTCAATATTCATATTAGTAACTTCATCCTCTAAAGAAGGATACTCGGTATTATTACTAAAATTAAATAAATTAAACGCAGGACTAGACTGTGACTCGACTGGTTTCTCTTCTAAAGGCTTATTAATAGGATCTTCAGCCATTAAATCAAAAGTCTCCGTCTTTTCCTCTTTAGCAGGTTCAAAATTAAAAATATTATTACTAGAACTATTAAACATATTATCTGTAGCATCTGATGAAGGAGTTGCATCTATTACACCTGCATTATCACTAGGAGTATTAGCTCCATTTAATGCATCAAAAATAGGAGCACTACTAGTTAAAGTATCACTAACTGGATTACTTTCCTTCTTTATTTCATCATCAAGTTGTCTAACAGTTAGTCTTTCAGAAATAACTTTATTTAAAAGTTCTTTTTGTTTTTCTGGATCAGTTACACTTAATAAACTTCTAGCATGTCTTTCACTAATTTTATCATTCATTAAAGCATCTTGTGCCTCACTAGTTAAATTTAATAATCTTAACTTGTTAGCAATTGTAGATTGAGAAACACCAATTTTTTTTGCTAGTTCATCTTGTGTTAATCCCTCTTTATCAATTATCTTTTTATAACTCTTGGCTTCTTCTAAAGAATTTAAATTTCTTCTTTGAACATTCTCAACTAAAGCAATCTCAGCACTCTTATTATCATCAATATTAGAAATTATTGCTGGAACCTCAGTTAACCCAGCAAGCTGCGCGGCTTTATAACGCCTTTCACCTGCTATAATTTCAAATTTATCTCCAAGTCTTCTTAAAACCAAAGGTTGAATAATTCCATGCTCTTTAATAGATGCAGCTAGCTCATTTAATGTCTTCTCATCAAAAGTAAGCCTAGGTTGAAACCTGTTCGGAATAATATAATCTATATTAACATTTTGTATTAACGGCTCTCTATTCATAAAACAACCCATCCTATTCTAAATATAATATTACTTTATTTTTCTAGTTTTTGCAATAGGAGATTTACGTATTTTATCATAAACTCTAGGATACCCATTCGGTGTATCACTAACCTTTTCTACTTTAACAAGCGTTCTCTCACCAGCATCTTTAGGTAAAGAAAACTCTTCTGCTTCACTTATTTTTCCACCTAAAAACTCTATAGCATAATTAGCATTATCGATTTCTTCACTACTTTTTCCCTTCATAGCAATAAAAGCTCCACCAACTTTGCAAAAAGGAATTGCAAGTTCGCTAAGAATACTCATATCAGCAACAGCTCTTGAAACTACAACATCATATCTTTCGCCAAACAAATAATACTTTTCTGCCCTATCATTAATAACATTAGCTTCTATTCCTAACTTACCTAAAACATACTTTAAAAATGTCGTCTTCTTATTATTACTATCTAAAAGCGTTAACTTAATATCAGGAAACATAATCTTTAAAACAATCCCCGGAAACCCAGCACCTGTACCAATATCAAGCACACTCTCATTAGTAAATTTATAAACATTATAAACAGTCAAACTATCATAAAAATGTTTTAAATAAACCTCATCTAAATTACGGATTGCTGTTAAATTAGTATGCTCATTATAAGAAAGAAGATCACTAGCATATACTCTAAATTTATTTATTTGTTCTTCAGTAATGCCTAAACCTAACTCCTTTAAAGAACTTATAAATTCACTTTCACTCATTTGTTATACTCCTTCTTCAAATAAACAGCAAGCACTGAAATATCTACCGGATTAACTCCACTAATTCTTGATGCCTGAGCTAAAGTAAGTGGTCTAACTAATTTTAATTTTTGTCTAGCCTCACTCGCTAAATTCTTAATTTTATTATAATCAATATCAGTAGGTATCTCTTTTTCTTCAAGTTTTAATAACTTATTAGCTTCCTGATATTCCTTATTAATATAACCCTCATACTTAACAAAAAACTCTGCTTGTTCAAGTACATCTTTATCATAATCTTTAATTAAATTACCTCTTAAATAATCTACAATTTTAACCTCTGGTCTTTTTAACAAATCATACAAACTATAACCCGTTGACAAACTATCCCTTAAATAACTTAAAGCTTCTGGAAGCGTATTTTTACTAACTCTAACATTTTTAAGTTCCTCAAGAAGTGTATTAATTGCATTTTCTTTAATAAGAAGTTTATTATATCTTTCTTCATCAATTAATCCAGCTTCATATCCATACTTTCTAAGTCTTAAATCAGCATTATCATGACGAAGTATTAATCTAAACTCTGCTCTTGAAGTTAATAATCTATAAGGTTCCTTAGTTCCCTTAGTAACTAAATCATCAACTAAAACTCCAATATAAGACTCATTTCTTTTAAGTATTAATGGCTTCTTACCTTTTAACATTAATCCTGCATTTATTCCAGCAATTATACCTTGACCAGCAGCTTCTTCATAACCACTAGTGCCATTTATCTGACCAGCAGTAAATAAATTCTTTAATACCTTAGTCTCCAAAGAAGGATTTAATTGTAGTGGATTAATCGCATCATACTCAATAGCATACGCATACTTTTTAATAACTGCATGCTCTAAACCTACCAAACTATGTACCATCTCTTCTTGCACATCAATTGGCATGCTCGTTGAAAATCCTTGTAAATATAAATCATCATAATACAAACTTTCTGGTTCTAAAAATAATTGATGACGCTCTCTATCCGCAAATCTAACAACCTTATCCTCAATTGAAGGACAATATCTTGGGCCAATACCTTCTGCATAACCACCATACATAGCAGATCTAGACAAATTATCTCTTATAATCTTGTGAGTATTTTGATTAGTATAAACTATATAACACTTTTCTTGCTTATCTTTATCATAAAATGGTTCATTATCAAAACTAAAAGTCCAATAACAATCATCTCCACACTCTTCACTAAGTTTAGAAAAATCAACACTACTTCTCTCAATTCTTTGAGGAGTACCAGTCTTTAGTCTCTGTATTTCAAATCCATAATCAGCTAACTTTTTACTTAAATTATTACTTCTTCTTTCCCCATGAGGGCCTTCATATTTAAAAGTATCTCCAACTAATATCTTACTGTTTAAATAAGTACCAGTAGTTAAAATAACAGCTTTAGAATTTACTGTACTCCCATTTTCTAATATAACACCAGATACAGCACTATCATTAACAATTAAATCCTCAACCATAGCTTCCATAATAGTTAAATTAGGAGTATTTTCTAACTTTTCAAGCATAACTCTAGGATAAGTAATCTTATCAGCTTGTGCTCTTAAAGATCTAACAGCAGGTCCCTTCGCATTATTAAGCATCTTAATTTGTATATGTGTCTCATCAGCAACCTTACCCATTAAACCACCTAAAGCATCTATTTCTCTAACAACAATACCCTTAGCAGTTCCACCAATAGATGGATTACATGGCATATCCGCAATATTCTTCTTATTAGCAGAAATTAAAAGCGTCTTTAACCCCATAACAGCAGTAGCATGTGCAGCTTCACATCCGGCATGACCACCACCAACAACTATAACATCATAATTCATAAATCCACCTACTTTCCTAAACAAAACCTAGAAAATAACTCATCTAATAAATCATCATCATAAGTTTTACCAATTACCTTACCTAATAAATCATAAGCATCTTTAATATCAATCGTATACATATCAATTGGCACCCCAGTATATGTATTATTTACTGCTCCATTTATACTAGCAAGAGCTTGCTTAACCAAAGATATCTGCCTTGCATTAGATAAAAATGAATAATCACTAGTTTCTAATTCATTAATCTTAAATAACTCAATAATTTTATTTTTCAAAGATTCTAATCCATCAGACTCAACAGTATTTCCATAAACTAAAATATCATTATCAATACCACCGTAATTATTACTACTATCTAAATCATTCTTATTAACAAAAACTAACTTTTTATCTTTTAAAGATTTTATAAATTCCAAAGTTTCATTATCTAACTTTTCACCATTATCTAAAACATAAATTCTTAAATCTGCATTTTCAGCACTTTCTAAACTTTTCTGTACGCCGATTTTTTCAACCACATCATCGGTTTCTCTAATACCAGCGGTATCAATAAAGTTTAACACAATACCATCTAAAATAACTTTACCTTCAATAACATCTCTAGTAGTACCTGGAATATTTGTAACAATCGCCTTATTTTCTTCAAGTAAACCATTTAAAATACTACTCTTTCCGGCATTAGGTTTACCTATTAAAGCAATATTAATTCCATTTTTAATCATCTTACCATTACTAGAATTACGTACTAGATCATCTAATTCTGCACTTATTTTTTCAAGCTTTGGTCTTATCGTAGACTCTGTATACTCCTCAGCCTCTTCATATTCTGGAAAATCTATATTAACCTCGATCTCTGCTTGCAAAGCAAGTAATTCTTTTCTAATACCATCTATTTTAGGAGTTAACTTACCACTTATTTGGTTTATTGCAAGCTTTCTAGCCTTCTCACTTTCTGCTTCAATAATATCTTCAACACCCTCAGCTTGAGTTAAATCTATTCTGCCATTTAAAAATGCTCTTTTTGTAAATTCACCAGGTTCAGCTAACCTGCATCCACTATTTAAAAGAAGCTCAAGCACTCTATCAGTAGTCGTTATTCCACCATGAACATTAATTTCTACAACATCTTCGCACGTAAAAGTCTTTGGAGCTCTCATTACAGATACCAACACCTCATCTATAACTTCTTCACCAGACACAATATGTCCATAAGAAATAGTATGAGAATCTACTTTCTCCAAATTTTTACCTTTAAATATTGAATTAACTATTTTTATAGCATCTACTCCACTACATCTAACTATAGATATAGCACCAGTCCCAACTGCCGTAGACACTGCACAAATTGTAGAATTATCCATGACAAAAACTCCTCTTCTAGTGCGTATTATAGCACACTTCTCTTAAAAATAAAAAAAGACTATTTCTAATCTTTTTTTGGCTTTACAATAATATGTCTATTAGGTTCTTCCCCTTCACTAATTGTCGTTACTCCCTTAAAATCAGTAAGAACATTATGAACTATACGTCTTTCATAAGAATTCATATTATCCATAACAACTTCTCTACCAGTATTTCTAACTTCACGTGCAATATTCTTAGCAAGTCTTTCTAGATGACTAACTTGTTTATCCTTATAATCAGAAGCATCTAAATTTAAATAAGGATATACTCCAATTCTTGCAAAAACAGCAGCCTTACAAACAGTAGTTAGTGCAGTAAGCGTCTGACCATTCTTTCCAATTAATATAGGATTATTATTTGAATACATCTTAATATTAATTTGTTTATCTCTAATATTAGATTCAAACTTAACCTCAAGTCCCATCTCAGTTAATAAAGTATTTAAATACTCTTTAACAAACTCTAAAATATCTGTATTTAAATAAACATGATACTTAGTAGTTCCAGCCTTAAAAAGCTTACCTTTTACATCTTCTTTTGTATAAACAAAATCGTTTTCAGTAACATTTAAATCCTCTAAAACTTTATTTAATACAACCTCTTGGTCTTTTCCCTCATAAACATACTCTTTCATATTAACTTCTCCTTTTACTTACAATATAATTTTGAATTACACTAAATCCATTAGTAACAATCCAATATAGTGCAATTGCTGTTGGTAAACTAAATGAAGCAATTGAAATAAACACTATCATAAATCCAGTCATAAACTTCATCTGTTGTTGTTGCTCAGCACTACCTGCACTCTTCATATTAAATGATAAAGATAAATAAGTAGTTAGTATAATAAGTAAAATCAAAATAATATAATAATAATTACCACTCTTTAAAGCAACCAAAGGTGTTGTACCTAATTGGAATGCTCCTAGGTACTCCTCAAATATTGCAGGGATTCTATTAATAGCTTCTAAAAACGCAAAGAATATAGGAAGCTGTATAAAACTCATTAAACAACTACCAACAGGACTAATATTATACTTCTTATAAATAGCAAGCATTTCCTGACTCTTCTGCATCATCGCATCATTATCAGTTCTATTCTTATACTTTTCTTCTAATCTATTTAAATCCTTTTGAGCCTTTTGCATATTTTGACTTTGTTTAGTAGCTTTAATTGAAAATGGCATCAAAATTAATCTAATAAGTAATCCAACAATCATTACAGATACACCATAACTCTTAACAAGTATACCTAATTTTACAATTACCCAAGCAAGTGGCATTACAAATAATTGAACCCACAAACCATTATAATTTTTGCTATCATAAATCTTAATATCTTCGCACTTAGGCAAATTATCTAAATTAACTTCTAAATTATCTTTATATTTCTCATAAATACTAGCTAAATCATCATCACTAGGCTTACATAAAATATTTGATGGTAAGCTCTGTCCAGTGACTTCATACACAACACGTTTTTTGTTATCATCTGCAATATATTTTGTACAACCACCAAGTAACATAATCATTGCACATAACAATATCATCTTCTTTTTCATTATTTCACCTTTTTAATTAAATTTAAGAAACAATTTTCCATTTCTCTATAGTCTATTGTAACACAACTTTTCCTAATTAAAAGCACATAATCATAGTTTTGATTAAATTTATCATAATTGTTCCTTATTATATTACGCAACCTTCTCTTATACAAATTTCTTTTATAAGCTTTACCAAATTTAGTACCAATTGCTATGCCAACTCTTACATTATTAAATTTCTTTTCCTTTTTATATAATACAAAATAATTATTACTAACGCTCTTTGAGTTTTTAAAAAATTCATCAAACTCTAATTTACTCTTTATTCTAATTTCTTCTCTCATAACTCACCCATATAGAATAAAAACCACTATACGTGGCTTACTTACATAAAACTTTGCGTCCTTTTGCTCTACGTCTATTTAAAATATTACTAGCTTTTCTTGCAAAAAAACCAAACTTTTTCTTCATTTTACGATTATTAGGTTGAAAAGTTCTCTTCATAAAAAATTGCACCTCCACATCAAATTTAGCGTTTCTATTATATTATATTAAAGGAAACAAGTCAATAAAAACTTACCCACATAATTATTGAAAAGAAAATAAAAAATATCTGTGACAAAAAATATAAACTAAAAAATTAAAAATAATTAAAATTCAAAATCACTAAAAGTGGAAAATGTTTATATCTTTTTTTAGTGTTAATTGCATTTTGTGGATATTGTTGATAACATCATGAAAGCTATATAACTAAAGGCTTTGCTTGTTGACAAAATGTTGAAAAAATTGTCGAATTTAAATTTTGGCATTTTCACTCTTTATTTTTCCACAGACTTGGTTTAAAATATAGTTATCAAAAAACGAAGGACCGGGGTGAGGTAATGAATAACAATGTTAATTGGGATGATATTCTTGAAGTTATACATAGTAAATTAAATCCATTATCTTACGACACTTGGTTCAAAGAAACTAAACTAATTGGGATTAAAAATAATACCTTACAAATTCAAGTTCCCATGGAATTCCATAAAAAAATACTTAATCAAACCTATTATGATCTTATCGAAGAAATAGTAAGTACTGTAACAGGAACCGCATATGATATTGAATTCTTATCTGCAGAAGAAATAAAGCCTCTAGAAGTACTAGAACTTGATGAAGTAGAGGAGCCAGAAAATAATAATTTCAATTCCAACCTAAATCCAAAATATACTTTTGAAAATTTTGTAATAGGGGATAGTAACCGATTTGCTCAGCTTGCAGCATTAGCAGTGGCTGAACAACCAGGAAAAATATATAATCCATTATTTATATACGGAAAAAGCGGACTAGGAAAAACCCACTTAATGCACGCAATTGGTAATTACATAGTTCAAAAAACAAATAAAAATGTACTTTATGTAACCAGTGAAGAATTCATTTCAGACTTTATAGGTATTAACAAAAAAGACGAAAACAACTACGATGTTGTAAGCCAGTTTAAAGAAAAATACCGAAATATAGACATTTTAATGATTGATGATATCCAATTCCTAGGTGGAGCAGCAAAAACTCAGCAAGAATTCTTTCACACATTTACAACACTATATGATTCAAATAAACAAATAATTATTAGCTCTGACCGCTCACCAGATGACTTAAAACTACTTGAAGAAAGACTATTAACAAGATTCAGATGGGGATTAACAGCAAATATCGAACCTCCTGATTTTGAACTTAGATGCAAAATATTAAAAGACAAAATGACAGGTCATGAAGTAGCTAAAATGGTCCCAAATGAAGTTATTGAGTACATTGCGACAAATTGTGAAAACGATGTAAGACACCTAGAAGGCGCTATAACAAGACTATATGCTTATGCAGCTATGATGGGCCCTAAAGAAATTAATCTAGAATTTGCAGTAGATGCCTTAAAAGATTACATCGGAAAATCAATATATATTACAAATGACATTCAAAAAATTCAAAAAGCTGTAGCTGATTATTATCATATAACAATTGAAGACTTAAAAAGTAAAAAAAGAACATCGAACATCAACTATCCAAGACAAATCGCTATGTATCTTTGTAGAATGACAACATCAGAAACAATCATTAAAATTGGTTTAGAATTTGGTAATAGAGACCATTCGACAGTTTTACACTCATATGATAAAATAAATAATGAAGTACAAAACGATGAAAACAACATAAGACAAGTTTTAGAAGATATAAAAAACAAAATTGTTAATTAAAAAAGTTTTGCACAAATGATACACATCAAATTTTTCCCATAATTGTGGAGAAAAAATGACTTATCAACACTTTCAACAGCAATAATAATAAAAAAAAGAAAGAAGGAATAAAAATGAAATTATTGATTGAAAAAAATATTATTTTAGAAAGTTTAAGTAATGTAATGAGAGCTATCTCACCAAGAAACATTATACCTATATTAAATGGAGTTTTATTTGAACTAACAGATGAAGGACTATACTTAACAGCAAGTGATAGTGACTTAGTTATTAAAAACTTTATTCCAAAAGAAAATATTAAAAGCATTACAGAAACAGGAAAAACAGTAATTCAAAGTAAATACTTATTAGACATTATAAGAAAAATGCCTAACACTGATATCAACATAGAAGTTTTAGAGGATTTAAAAGTTATTATTAGTACAGAAAATACTATGTATAATTTAAATTGTTTAAATATTGAAGATTATCCACAAATTAATTTAGAAGAAACTAAAAATCCAATTATAATTCAAAGTGAAGTATTAAAGAAAATCATTTCTCAAACAATATTTGCAATATCAACTCAAGAATCTAGACCTTTACTTACAGGACTTAATTTTAAAATAACAGGAAACGTACTAGAATGTATTGCAACTGATTCATATCGTTTAGCAAAAAAGACTATTGTTTTAGATAAAGAATATGATTCATTTAATATTGTAATACCAGGTAAAAATATTAATGAATTTGATAAATTACTAACAAGTGATGAAAATGTGGAAATCCACTGCTTTAGTAACAAAATTTTATTTAAATATAACAACTACTTATTTCAATCAAGCTTATTAAATGGTACTTATCCAAATACTTCAAATTTAATTCCTAACGAATTTAGTATTATTCTTACAACTTCATTAGATAAATACTTTAGTGCAATTGATAGAGCAGCACTCCTTACACAAAGTAAAGAAAAAAATATAGTTAAAATGGAAACAAGAAATAATGAATTAATAGTTTCATCTTATGCAAGTGAAATTGGTAAATCAGAAGAAAGTATTGAAGTAGATAAAAATACATCAGAAGATATCGCAATATCATTTAGTTCAAAATACATGCTAGAAGCATTAAAAACATTTGAAGAAGAAGAATTACTAATTTTCTTAAACTCAGATTCTAAACCAATCGTACTTAAATCAGTAAAAGATGAGTCATTAATCCAGTTAATACTACCAATCAAGACATACTAAAAGTGAGAAAAAATCTCACTTTTTTATTTTTTTGTGCATAATTCGACATTTTTCGACAAATTTCGACAAACCAACTATGCTATAACAAAAGCAAGGGGGTGAAGTACATGAAAGATTACAATATAAATAAAAATACACTTGCACTAATGCCATATGGAAAAAATAAAACTTTAGTTTTTGAAAAACATAAATATTATATAGTTAATCAAAGAGTAAATAAACTAATGGATGAAAGTTGTCGTTATAATGGAAGTACAATTGAAGGAAGAGCAAAAGGCACTGAATCATTAACAGGAATTTCATATAAAGCACCTATCATAGTCAAAGAAGAAGAAAGTATCATTTTTTTTCCAACATGTTCACCAAGATTAAAAGAATGCTCTTGGATTAATGCAGGTAATATTAGTAATATTTATAAGAAAAACGATCGCTGTTTAGTTGAATTCTACAATAAAGAAACCCTAGAATTTGATATCTCATACAATATAATGAATAATCAATTAAGCAAATCATTAATACTTGAAAAAAAGTTTAAAAAAAGAGGCAAATAAAGCCTTTTTTTATTTTATAAGCCATAAAATTATGGTATAATATTAACTGTATATAGGAGTACGCATAAACCTATTTTGTTAAAAATTTGTTCTAAAAGAGGGTTAAAAATGAAAATCACTAAATTGAAACTTACAAATTTTAGAAATTATCCAAAATTAGAATTAGATTTTTCTAAATCAAAAAACATAATAATTGGAAATAATGGAAGTGGCAAAACAAATATAGTAGAATCTATATTTTATTTATCACTTACTAAATCCTTTAGAACAAATACAGATACAGCCTTAATTAAAGATGATTGTGATTATGCTGTAATCGAAGCTAAAATAAAAGATAGAATAACAAATACTTATAAAATCGTAATTAATAAAGAAAACAAGAAAATAACAATTGACGGTTCACAAGTAAGTAAAATAGGGGACTATATATCAAAAATTAATACAATATTGTTTAGCACAGAAGATATGAAATTAGTAAAAGATAATCCTAGTATTCATCGAAAACTAATCAATATGGAACTATCATCATTTGACAACGAATATTTAAAATTATTAAGCCTGTACAATAGAGTTCTAAAACAACGTAATACATACTTAAAATCCATGATGACTAATAGTATGATTCCCAAAAGCTATTTAGATATTCTAACAAACAAACTAATAGAACTAAATATTCAAATAAGTCAAAAAAGAGAAAATTTTATAGAGCAAATAAACGCATACTTACCGTACTATTTTGAAAAAATAACTGGTAAAACTCTATTAAAATTAAAGTACATCTCAAATATTAAAAATCTCGAAACTAGTGAATTACAAAATTTATATGATAAATCATTTCAAAAAGATTTAAATTATGGCAAAACTAATCATGGTATTCACTTAGATGACTATGTCTTTGAATTTAATGATAAAAATATTAAAGACTACCTTTCAGAAGGAGAAACCAAAAACGCAATAATTGCCATGAAGCTATCAGAAATTGAATATTGCAAAGTTAATCTAAAGAAAGAACCAATATTATTACTCGATGATTTATTTAGTGAGCTAGACAAAACAAAAATTAACAACATTTTACAATATTTAGATAAAGACATTCAAACATTTATAACAACAACAGATATTCACAAAGTTAGCAGGTCAATATTAAATAATTGTAATGTATATAAAATAAGTAAAGGAAAGATAAAGGTGACAAAATATGAATGAAAATACTTATAATGACAGCGATATCCAGGTTTTAGAAGGACTTGAAGCCGTAAGAAAAAGACCAGGTATGTACATTGGTACAACAAGTGTAAAAGGCTTACATCATCTTGTATGGGAAATAGTTGATAACGCCGTAGATGAATCACTTGCAGGTTACTGTGACGACATCGAAGTAGTAGTAGACAAAGGAAATGTAATCGAAGTAAGAGACGACGGTAGAGGAATTCCAACTGGAACAAATAGTAAAACTGGTTTATCAACAATCGAAACAATATTTACTGTACTACATGCCGGTGGTAAATTTGGTGGCCACGGATATAAAGTATCAGGTGGACTTCATGGAGTAGGAGCCAGCGTAGTAAACGCTTTATCTGAATGGCTAGAAGTAAGAGTATATCATGAAGGAAATGTTTACTTTCAAAGATTTGAAAATGGTGGACATCCAGCTGGACCACTAAAAATCATAGATACATGCTCTAAAGATAGAACAGGAACAACCGTAAGATTTAAAGCTGACCCAGAAATATTCACTGAAACAACCGTATATGATTACAACACATTAAAAACCAGACTTAGAGAATTAGCATTCCTAAACAAAGGTCTAAGAATAATCCTATCTGATTTACGTGATATTGAGCACAAGGAAGAGTTTTTATACAACGGTGGTATAATTGAGTATGTTAAGATGTTAAACGAAAATAAAGCCGCTTTAAATAGTGAAATAATCTATGTTAACGGGCAGGAAGATAACATCTCAGTAGAAGTAGCTCTACAATACAACGAAACATATAATTCGGCTGTATACTCATTTACGAATAATATTAACACATATGAAGGTGGAACTCACGAAGATGGCGTTAAAAGAGCATTAACAAGAATCATTAACAACTACGCTAAAAAGAACAAGTATTTAAAAGACAGTGATGACCCTCTATCAGGTGAAGACGTAAGAGAAGGCTTAACAATGATTATTTCTTGTAAGCACCCAGATCCACAATTTGAAGGCCAAACAAAAACAAAATTAGGAAATGCTGAAGTAAGAAAAATAGCTGATGATGTTTTCTCAGAAGGCTTTGAAAGATACTTGCTAGAAAATCCAGATGAAGCAAAACTTATAATGGATAAGTGTATGACTGCAGCAAGAGCAAGAGTAGCAGCAAAAAGAGCTAGAGAACTTACAAGAAGAAAAAGTGACTTAGATGTAGTTAACTTTGGTGGAAAACTAGTAGATTGTAAAGAAAAAGACCCTACAGTCTGTGAAATATTCCTAGTCGAGGGAGATAGTGCCGGTGGTAGCGCAATCAAAGGCCGCAACTCAATGACACAAGCAATCCTTCCACTTAGAGGTAAAATCTTAAACGTTGAAAAAGCAAGACTAGATAGAGCCTTAGGAAACGAAGAAATAAGAACAATTATTACCGCATTTGGTACAGGAATTGGTCAAGAATTCGACTTAAATAAATTAAGATATCACAAAATAATAATCATGACCGATGCCGATGTCGACGGTTCACATATCAGAGTACTACTTTTAACATTATTTTATCGCTTTTTTAGACCTATTGTTGAGGCTGGACACGTATATGCAGCACAGCCACCATTATTCTGTATTAAACATGGAAAAACAATTAAATACGTACTAAACGAAGAAGAAAAAGCTGAGTATCTTGCATCACTTCCTGCAACTACTAAACCAGACGTTATGCGTATGAAAGGTTTAGGTGAAATGGATGCCGAAGAACTTAACGAAACAACAATGGATATTAACACAAGAGTTTTAAGAAAAATTACAGTTGACGACTTAATGCAAGCAGACGAAATATTTACAAAATTAATGGGTGAAGAAGTAGAACCACGTCGTAAATTTATAGAAGAAAATGCTACATTTGTAGAAAATCTAGACATTTAGGAGGTAAAAAATGGATCATAGTAGAGACAGATTAGAAGAAAATAACATAGTAAATGAAGTAAAAACATCCTTCTTAGAATACTCAATGAGCGTCATAGTATCACGTGCGCTTCCAGACTTAAGAGATGGTTTAAAGCCAGTTCATAGAAGAATTCTTTACTCAATGTATGAATCAGGTTACACTCCAGATAAACCGCATAAGAAGAGTGCAAGAATCGTTGGAGATGTAATGGGAAAATACCATCCACATGGAGATTCAAGTATTTATGAAGCGATGGTAAGAATGGCCCAAGATTTCAGCTACAGATACATGTTAGTAGATGGCCACGGAAACTTTGGTAATATCGAAGGATACGGCGCTGCAGCAATGCGTTATACCGAATCAAGATTATCAAAAATATCTCTAGAATTATTAAGAGATATCAAAAAAGATACAGTTAATTTCACACCAAACTTCGATGAAAGTGAAAAAGAACCATCTGTTTTACCATCAAGATTTCCAAACATCTTAGTAAATGGAACAATGGGTATAGCTGTAGGTATGGCAACAAATATTCCTCCACATAACTTAGGTGAAGTAATAGATGGATGCATCGCATATATAGATAACCCAGATATCGACGTTTTAGGTCTAATGAATCACATTAAAGGCCCAGATTTTCCAACAGGAGGCATAATACTAGGTAATAGTGGTATTAAACAAGCATATGAAACAGGAAAAGGTACTATTACTATCAGAAGTAAAGCTCAAATAGAAGAAAAAAATGGTAAACACTATATTATTGTTGATGAAGTTCCATATGGAGTTAATACATCAGAACTTAAAAATAAAGTTGCTGAATTAGTCCATAATAAGACAATAGAAGGTATTGCAGACTATCATACAGACTTAAAAGAAGGAATTAAAATAACAATAACTCTAAAAAAAGATGCTAATGCTCAAGTTGTTCTAAATAAGCTATTTAAGCATACACAATTTCAAACAAATTATGGAATAAGCTTCTTAATGTTGGATAACGGTGTGCCAAAAACACTTGGATTAAAAGAAATAATTGAAAAATATATTAATTATCAAAAAGAAATCATCGTAAGAAGAACTAAATTTGACCTAGATAAAGCAGAAAAACAAGTACATATTTTAGAAGGCTTAAAGATTGCATTAGATAACATCGATGCAGTAATAAAGACTATTAAAGAATCAAAAAGCGATGATGTAGCAAAAGAAGCATTAATGAAACGCTTTGGATTAACATTAATTCAGTCAGAAGCTATTCTAGAAATGAAATTACGTAGATTAACAGGCTTAGAAAGAGACAAAATCGAAGCAGATCTTAATGAATTACATAAATTAATTGCTGAATTAAAATCAATTCTAGAAAGCGAAGCAAAAGTACTACAAATTATTAAAGATGAATTAACTGAAATAAAGAATAAATATGGTGATGAAAGAAAAACATCTATTGATATGACTGCTATCGATTATATTGAAGATGAATCATTAATTCCTGAAGAAAATATCATCGTAACAGTAACAAAAAATGGTTATATTAAGAGATGTACATCCGATACATATAAAATTCAAAACCGCGGTGGCGTAGGTGTAAAGGGAATGTCAACAAACGACGAAGATTTTGTGGAGTACTTATTAAATTTATCTACTCATGACTATATAATGATATTTACTAATAAAGGAAAGGTATATAGATTAAAAGGATATGAAATACCAGAATTTAGTAGACAATCTAAAGGATTACCAATAGTTAACGTATTACCTGTGGAAAAAGATGAAAAAATAAGTAGTATTATTAAATTAAATGTGGAAAATCAAGAAAAATATTTAATTTTAGCTACAAAACAGGGATTAATAAAGCGTACAAACCTAGAAGAATTCGAAAACATTAGAGCAACTGGAAAAATTTGTATAAAACTTAAAGAAAATGATGAACTAATAGGTGTGAAAAAAACAAATGGTGAATCAAATATCTTATTAGCTTCTTCAGAAGGAAGAATGAATGTCTTTGATGAAAACGAAATTAGAGTTATGGGAAGAACTGCTTCAGGAGTCAAGGGTATTAACCTAGGAGATGCAGAGTGTGTAAGCATAGAAAATGTAACAGACGATGATAATATAGTTATCGTAACTGAAAATGGATATGGTAAAAAAACACTAATTTCTGAATACAGAAAGACTAAACGAGGCAGTAAAGGCGTAAAAGCTTTAAATATAACGGAAAAAAATGGAAATATTGCAAGTATTAGAAAGGTAATTGATGATTCCGATATTATGATTATTACAAATCAAGGAATTATTATAAGATTACCATTAGAACAAGTATCTCAATTGGGTAGAGTTACCCAAGGTACTAGATTAATTAACTTAAAGCAAGGTCAAAAAGTATCTTCTGTGAGTTTAGTTCAAAAAGAAAAAGAAGCAGAATCAGAAGAGATTACTGAAAAAAACGAATAGTTTAGCTATTCGTTTTTTATGTTTCACGTGAAACATAAAAAGTAAAGAGTTGATAGTTTTCCACAGTAATGTTTCACGTGAAACATTAAACTATAGAATTTGATTTAAATCAAATAAAAGTTAATAACAAAATAATTATAAAGTAATCAGATTAATTACATTAGGATTTATCAACATAAGTTTCACGTGAAACATATAATCGAAGCATATAAATTTATTAATTATAAAATCAAGTAAAATAAAATATAATAATATGCACACTATTAAAAGAAAATATCATAATCAGTAATTATACAATTGTTAATTAATTCAAAGTTATCAACAATGTTTCACGTGAAACATATATATAATTAACAACAAATCTTGAATCAATAATAAAGTTGTGTTACGATGTATACGTGCAATATTTATGCAATAACCTGGTCAGATTCGGAAGAAAGCAGCCACATTTGCCTCTAAGTATGTGCACTTTTTTTAAGGAAAAAATTATGGAAGAAAGAATTATTAATGAATTATTAAAACTAAGTAAAAAAGCATTAAAAAAAAATGATGTTCCAATATCTGCAATAATTGTAGATGAAAATGGTAAAATTGTAAGCCGTGCTTATAACACTAGAAATATTAAACAAAAAACTATAAATCACGCTGAAATACTAGCAATAAGCAAAGCAAACAAAAAACTCAATAGTTGGAGATTGAACAAATGTACGCTATATGTTACAATAGAACCATGTGACATGTGCAAGGCTGTAATAAAGGAAAGTAGAATGAGTCATGTTTACTATTTGCTGCCTAAATTACCAGAAAAAAATCAATACAACAAAACAAACTTTGAAAAGCTTTTAAATATAGAAAAAAACGAAGAAAAATACCAAGAAATAATCAATAAATTCTGGAAAAACATGCGTAAAATGATATAATATTAATAGGAGGTTTAATATGGCATACAAAGTACTTTATCGTAAATATAGACCACAAAGTTTTAATGACCTATACGGCCAAGATTCAATTAAAGAAATACTAAAAGATTCCATAATAAATAATAAATTAGCACATGCTTACTGCTTTAATGGCCCAAGAGGTACAGGAAAAACCTCAACCGCAAAATTATTTGCAAAGGCTATAAATTGTGAAAATTGTAAAGACGGAATTCCCTGTGGTGAATGTCCATCTTGTTTAAATTTTAATGAAAATCCAGACATAATAGAAATAGATGCAGCCTCAAATAATGGAGTAGAAGAAATAAGAGAATTAAGAGACAATGTCAAAATACTTCCATCAAACTCAAAATATAAAATATATATAATTGATGAAGTACACATGCTTTCTCAAAGTGCTTGGAATGCATTTTTAAAAACATTGGAAGAACCGCCAAAACATGTAATATTTATTTTAGCAACTACTGAAATTCAAAAAGTTCCAATTACAGTTCTATCACGATGCCAAAGATTTACCTTCAAGAAAATTCCTAAACAAGTAATTTGTGACAGGCTATTATCAATTGCTAAAAACGAGGATATAAATATAGATAATCAAGCTGCAGAATATATAGCAGAACTAGCAGATGGTGGAATGCGTGACGCATTAGGTTATCTAGATCAATTATCAAAAGAGGCAAAGCCAATAACTACAGAATTAATTCAAAATTGTTTTGGAATAATAGGTGATTCTACAATTGAAGAAATATTTAAAAATGCAGAAAATGGTCAAATAGAAAATATAACAAACATATTTAATGATATTGAAAATCAAGGATTAGAAGTAAACTTGTTAATATCTAAAATATTAAATTATCTCTATAATGAAGAAATTAAAATACTAGAAAATAAAGAATCAGTATTTAACGACATAAAAACAATTAAAGAATTGGCCTTTGATATTTCTAACTGTTATTTAAAAAAAGATGCTTTAGTTTTAATTAAAGTGACAATTTTGAGTAAAGTAAATGTCACACCTAAACAGCAAAATAATGAAAAAATTATTTCCCGGGAAATAATTAAACCAAATATCAATGTAAAAAAAG
>JAUNFK010000011.1:0-2053 GCA_030525085.1 bacterium | reverse complement strand
ACTAAGTTAAAACAAATTAGAACAAACAATGTTTTCATTAATGCAGGGAAAAAGTTTAAAGAGATATTTACATCAAATTGGAACGAGTTAATTAAAAATATTAAATACACTAACACAGATTTATATTCAAAGATAGAAGATTCCGAAGTAGAAATTGTTTCAGATACAATCGCAATCTTATCATTATCAACAGAAACAGCATCATATCTCTTTAATACAAATTTAAAATTAATTGAAAATGAATATAATAAACAATTTAATGAAGATTATAAAATAATATGTTTGGAAAAATCAGAATGTACTAAAGCAAAATCTGATTATATAAAAAATAAAGACAAAAAATATATTTATATGTCGGAGAATCTTGATACAGATAACGCAGACAATGATAATGATACAAAAAAAAATAATACAAGTGCAGTAGAAATATTTGGACAAGATTTGATAGAAATTAAATAGAAAGAAAAGGTGATTATTATGAATATGCAAAGTTTAATGGCACAAGCTCAAAAAATTCAAAAAGATATTCAAAAAAAACAAGCAGAAATCAATTCAACAATATACAGTACTCAAAATGAATTCCTAAGTTTAGAAATGTATGGAACAAAAAAGATTCACAAAATTACTATTAATAAAGAAATTGTTAAAGATAGTGAAGATTTGGAAACTTTAGAAGATATGCTGTTGGTTGCAATTAACGAAACAGTAACAAAGATAGATAAAGATAAAGAACAAAAGCTTGGCTCATATGCCAGTGGTTTAAATGGTTTACTATAATGATATATCCTAAAGTTTTAGAAGAATTAATTGAAAATTTTAAAATACTTCCAGGAATTGGAGATAAATCAGCAGAAAGAATGGCATTAGCAATGCTTACTAAAGATGAAGATGAAATTCAAAACTTTGCTTCATCTCTATTAATTGCCAAACAAAAGTTACACAACTGTCCAATATGTGGCTTTATTACTGATCAAGACATATGTAATATATGTGATAATCCAGCTAGAAACAAAAATAGCATTTGCATAGTAGAAGATTATAAAAGTGTATTTATGTTTGAAAAAATGGGAAAATATCATGGAGTATATCACGTATTAGATGGTCTTATATCTCCTATCGATGGCATAGGACCAGACGATATCAACATAGATAGCCTTATTAGTAGATGTAACAAATCTAAAGATAAAATAGAATTGATCATAGCTTTAAAGCCAACAATTGAAGGCGAAACAACTCTGCAATACATAAATAAATTATTAAAAAATAAGAATGTTGAAGTTTCTAGATTATCATATGGTATACCAGTTGGTACAGAAATAGATTATTTAGATTCATTAACATTAGAAAGAGCATTTGAAGATAGAAGAAATCTTTAGCATAACATCTAAAAAAAAGCATATAGTATATTGGTGAAAAAATGATAACTAGATTTGTAAAAAGAATTATATTTTCAATTTTATTATTATATGCATTTGATTTAATTATGCACGGATTTAATATAATAGTACCAATTAATTATTTTAATATAATAGTTATTATTTTATTGGGGTTTCCAGGGCTTATAGCACTGGCTTTAGCTTTTTTCTTCTTCATTTAGAGGAATAATATGAAACAGGACTTTATTGAATATTTAAAATTGTGTTTACATGAGAAAAAAATATCTCATGCTTTTTTGGTTGAGAGCAGTGAACAAGAAGAACTATTAAATAAAACATATGCTTTTTTATCAGAAAATAATCTCATAAATAATACGAAAATAGAAAATAATTTTGATGTATCCGTTATCGAACCTGAAAACAACATAATTGATAAAGACAAGATATTAAATATACAAAATAAGTTTTTAACCAAATCCTTTAACGATTTATATAAAATTTATTTTATAAAATCAGCCGAGAAAATGAATCAATCAGCAAGTAACAACTTACTAAAGTTTTTAGAAGAACCAAACGAAAATATTATTGGAATCCTATTTACTTCAAACATAAATATGATATTGCCAACAATAAGAAGTAGATGTGAGATATTTAATACAGAAAAAACTAAAACAGTA
>JAUNFK010000030.1 GCA_030525085.1 bacterium | reverse complement strand
GAAGAAGAGTTTGAAGATAGTTATGAAGAGGAATTAGAAGAAGTTAAAAGTGATATTAAAAGTAAGCAACAAGTGCAAGGTAGTAAACCTAATTTTAAAAAGAGTGATAACAAGAAGTCAAATAACAAAAAAAACGATAAAAGTGATTTTAATAAAAAAAGAAAAGAAATGTATAAGCATAAAGAGAAGTTACAATCTAATTTAGTACAGGATTCTGATAATGTTGTTTTATATACTGATAATATGACTGTTAGTGAACTTGCAAATAGTTTAGGTGTTAGTGTTACTGAGGTTATTAAGAAATTAATGGGGCTTGGTTTGATGATGACTATAAATGCAAGTGTTGATTTTGATACTTCAGAAATTATTGCTAATGAATTTAATAAAGTATTAAAGAAAGAAGCAACAAGAGATGAAACTAATTTTGAAGAATTAGAAATGATAGATGATGTGAATGATTTAGTAGAGCGTCCACCAGTTGTAACTATTATGGGACATGTTGATCATGGTAAAACAACACTTCTTGATACTATAAGAAAAAGTAATGTTGCTGATGGTGAAGCTGGTGGAATTACTCAAGCAATTGGAGCGTACCAAATAAATGCAAATGGAAAATTAATTACATTTATTGATACTCCAGGTCATGCTGCATTTACTGAAATGCGTGCAAGGGGAGCGAGCATAACTGATATAGTTATTATAATAGTTGCTGCAGATGATGGAGTGATGCCTCAAACTAAGGAAGCAATTGATCATGCTAAGGCTGCAAATGTTCCAATAATTGTAGCGGTTAATAAGATGGATAAACCTGATGCTAATCCTGAGAGAGTTCTTACTGAGATGTCTAATTATGGTATTGTACCTGATTCATGGGGTGGAGATACTATGTTTGTTAATATTTCTGCGAAGACTGGTATGGGTATTGACGAACTATTAGATAGAATATTATTGATTAGTGAATTATTAGAATTAAAGGCAAATCCTAGTAGATATGCTTCTGGAACTGTTATTGAGTCTAAATTAGATAAAAATTCAGGAGTGTCTTGTACTTTATTAATTCAAAATGGTACTTTAAGATTAGGAGATGCAGTAGTTATTGGTAATAGTGTTGGTAAAATTAGAACCTTAAAAAATGATAAAGGTGAAAATTTGGTTGAAGCATATCCTTCGATGCCTGTTACTATTACGGGTATATCTGAAAGTCCATCTGCTGGTGATAAATTCATGGTTTTTGAAAATGAGAAGAAAGCTAAATCAATTGCAGAAACTAGAAAATTAAATGCTAAGGCAAAGGCTAATTCTGGTAAATCTAGTGTATCATTAGATGATTTATTTAATAGAATTAGTCAAGGAGAAAAAGAAATTAATATTGTTTTGAAAGCTGATGTTAAAGGTAGCGAAGAAGCTGTTAAAAATTCTTTATTAAAACTTGATGTTGAAGGTATTAGAGTTAATGTTATAAGAAGTGGAATTGGTACTGTAACGGAAAGTGATATTGTTTTAGCACAAGCATCAGATGCAATTATTATTGGATTTAATATAAGACCTAATAATAAGATAATGGAACTTGCTAAGGAAAAAGGTGTAGATATTAGGTTATATAATATCATTTATAAAGTTGTTGAAGAAATGGAAGCTGCGATGAAAGGTAAACTTGAACCTGAATATACTGAAAATGTTATTGGGGAAGCAGAAGTTAGAAAACTATTTAAGTTTTCTAAGGTTGGTACAATTGCAGGTTGTTATGTAACTAATGGTGTTATAAAAAGAGATGCTAAGGCTAGGATTGTAAGAGATGGTGTTGTTGTATATGATGGTAGTATCAATTCGATAGCTCGTGAAAAAGATCAAGTAAAGGAAGTAAAACAGGGTATTGAATGTGGTATAACTGTTGAAAACTTTAATGATATTAAGGAACAAGATGTTATTGAAGCTTATGAAATGGTTGAAGTAAAGAGATAAAGAACTTAGTTCTTTTTTCTATGGAGTAATATGGAAGATATATTATATAAATTGTCTGCA
>JAUNFK010000010.1:37666-41746 GCA_030525085.1 bacterium | reverse complement strand
TGTGGATTTCGTTGTGGATTTAGTTGTTGCTTGTTCCCATTGTGCATAATAGACTGTCGCTTCACTATGTTCTTTCCCTCTTTCTGGTTGTACATATTTAGATGAAGGGCATGACGTAGATCCTTTACAATATCCTAAGAATTTGTAGCCACTTCTAGTAGGCGTTGGCATAGTTATTGCACAAGAAGTACTGTTACATTTTTCCACGCGTGTTGAACTTCCAGAACCATAGAATGTACCACCTTGTCCAAAAAATGTAACATTAAATGGTTTTGGATCTTGGCAAGAACTTGTTCCTTGTACACATGATGAATATAGTTTGCATAATTCTACCGGAATACTTGAACAACCCGTTACGGTTTTTTGAGTACATTCGCCACCTTGTATATTGCTTCTACTATTGTAGTTTTCTTTTTCATTACACTTACTAGTTGCATTATAAACATATAAATTTCTGTCATAATTACTCGTTGGGAAGAAATTACATTTTGTTGCTGTTTTTGTTTGAATACTACCACAAGTTGGGTTATTCGGTATTTTCATTCCAGCACTATATGGCGTTTTAGAAATATAATTACCTGTTTTGGTAATTTTATAATTAACACATCTTTTGCAAGAGTAGTATGTATATGAAGTCGCAGCTAAGGTATCCTCTTGGTTTAATATTTCTCCTTTCGTTTCGATTTTACTACTATTTAAGCTTATTTTGCTTACGCCAAAAAAGATTATTGGCAAAATTAGTAGTAGTAATAAATATAGGTATTTTTTCTTTTTCATTTTACACTCTCCTACTTTCTATAATTATTGTAAAGCATACTTTGACAAAATGCAACAAAAAAAAGTTTATTTATTGATAATGAAAAAGACATTAGTGTTTGTCTAATGTCTTTTGGTCAAATTATTTTCGGCGGTTGTCACTTATTAGTTCTAGGTTGTCTGTAAGTTGTTTGATTCTTTCCATAATTCTTTCTGATTTAATTTGTTCTTCAGCTGATTTAGATGTGGCAAAATGTGATGATAGTTCTTCTAGTGTTAGGTTTGATGTGAAGAAGGTTGCTTTTTTTTCTTCCATTCTGTACTGAAGGATTGTTCCAAGGACTTCATCTCTGTTCCAGCCTGTTACGGTTTCAGCGCCAATATCATCTAATAGTAGAAGGTCTGCTTCTTTTAGTTCTTTAATTCTTGTGTAGTAGTCATCATTAGTAAAAGATTCTTTAAGGCTTCTTAGTAGTTCTGGGTAGTAGATTATTAGGGCAGTATAACCTTCTTTTGATAGTTCATTTAGAAGTGCGCTTATTAAGTATGTTTTGCCACTGCCAAATGAGCCATGTAGGTATAAACCTTTTTCAGTCTTGCCTTCTTTGAAGTTATCATAAAACTTCTTTAGCCATTTGATTATTTTTACTCTTTTGGCGTCCGTGATATCAATGTTGGACATCTTAGCAGTTTTTATTTCGTAAGGCATTTCGAAGAATTCTGATTTTATTTCGGCTTTTTCTTTTAGAAGTGCTTTTTTATATTTGCATGCAACATAGTTAAATGTTACAGAGTCTTCTTCAACAGTTGGATAGTATACAGCTCCTTCTACTTTGTTTCTACACATGTGAATGCTTTTACAGTTTTTGCAATTTTCTAGTTCTTGCATTGTTCTTTCAATTTTTGATGTGTATTTGTAGGCGATACTATCTTTTATTTTAAGCTTTTTGACTGTTTTTTTGAATTCTTCGTTTGTTAGAGCATGGGCATAATCTCTTTTAAGGGCATCATCTAAATTTGGTTTTTGGTATTTTTTTAGTTCTTCCATTTTTATCTAAACTCCTTTAATAGATTTTCCATTTCTTTTTGTTCTTCTTCACTTATTTCTTCTTTTGTTTGGTCTTTGCCGAACCATACTGGAAGTTTACTTACGTTTTTAACTTCTTTTTTAGGTTTCTTTTTGTATTCTTTTTCGGCTTCTTTCATAGCTTCACGTGCTGTTTTAATTCCAAGGCGCGCCCACTGACCAGCGATTGTTTCGATGAAGGCTTTTGTTAGTTTGTTGTTATTTATTTTTAGGACATAATCGATTAGAACATTGATGACAGCTGGTGTCATATTTAGTTCAACTGCTAGGTATTCTAGGATCTTTAGGTCTGATGCAGTTGGTGTACCAATTTTGTATTTGCTTCTTAAAAAATCATATGGTGTTGTATTTTCAAAGATATAAATCATTTTTCCTCTACTTGATGTATCACCGTCTGGAGTTTTTAAGTGTTCTGGCTGCGTTCTGTAGATTAATGTTGGGAGCGCTCCAGTGTTATTGTATTCATAGTATTTTCTGACTTCTTTTTGCAGGATGTCTCTATTTAGCATTCCCGCTTCATCAAGGCATATGCGCATAATTTCACTCATTTTTAAGGTATCTAAGTTATAGATAAACGCAAGAGAGTTTATTAGTTCTTTGTTCTTTTTGTTTAGTGTTTTTTCATTTAAGATGTTATTAGGAATACTTGAAGCTAAAAGATCAAAATCAATTAGATTTGTTACTTCTGGTTTGCTTGTCTCTTTTTCTTTAATTGAAGCACCTGCTAACATTGATGCAGGAACAGATGAGAATGTTGTGTTTATTTTTTCGCTTATTTCTTCAAAACCAGCGTAGTTAAAGCTTTTCTTTTTATAATTTTTAATAAGTTCTTCGTATTCATCTTTACCTATATTATTATATAAAACAATATTTAAAATTGGGTGATTAAAGAATTCCGCTGCTGATAGAGGTGCATAAAGTTCGTAGATGTAGCTATTTAGTTCTTCTCCGTCTTTATAGTATGTTCTAAGTAAACCTGTTGCTTCAAGGGCTTTTCTGGCATTTTTAATATCTTCTAGTTTAGTTTTTAAAATAGTCATTAGGTGGTGGTGTGTATGAGTTATGCTTGATGTTTCACTTTTATCTAGATCACTCCATAATGATAAGTATAAGCTTACAGGTAGTGCACCAATTATTGGTTCATATAAATTTATAAGATTTTTTTTATCGTATTCAGTAAGCAAAGTTTTGTTTATTACAGTATAAAGATCTGCAGGTAGTAAGCTTATATATTTCATTAGTTCACCCTCTTCTTTTTTATATTCTACATAGTTTTTAATTGATTTACAAGTTAAAAAAAGAAAGTTTTTAGGCTTTCTTAGAATTTTTTAAATACGTTATGTTTTTTACTTAGGATGAATAATGTTATTGATATAAATAGACCACAAAGAAGTGTTATTGTTAAATTGCTTAGTCCAGTTTTGGGGTTTGTTGTGTCGCTTGATTTTGTATCAGTTGCTGGTGGAGTTACTATTGTTTCTCCATTACCTTCTTCTTTATTAATATCGATAACTTTTATTGTTTTAGTAACTTTTATATTGCTTCCGTCTTTTGCAGTTACAGTTACTATTACATCTCCTTCTTTATAACCAGTAAGTACACCATTTTGATTTATTGATGCTAATCTAGTATTATTAACGCTCCATGATACATTTTTGTTTGTAGCATTAGATGGGCTAACTTCGGCAGTAAGATTTAATGTTCCGCCTACACTTACTTCATCTTTACCAATTATACTAATCGCACTTACTTTTATGCTTTGTTTTTCTTCAATAGTAAATGTTGTTGTAGCATTTGTATTTTGATATGTGAACTTTGCTGTGTATGTTCCAGCAGTAACTTTATCTGTTAAAGTGATTTTAAATCCGTTTGCATCTTTTGTGATTGTGAATAAATCAGTCGTATCTTTGCCATCTTTTGTAATTGTTAAAGTTATATCATTGATACTTACGTTTGTTAATGTTAGAGGAATATAAACATATCCACCCTTTTCAACGTTAAGGTCTGTAGGATTTTTAGTTACTGTACCAACTTTAATGTTTTCGCTTTCATTTGTTGTGAAGACATTAATTAATGAGTAGAATTTTGATGTTGCATTTGATAGTGTATCAATCCACTGGGTTGGGTCACTTGAGTAAAAACTTATTCCTTTGGTAGGATTGCTTACGTAGTATTGTATAAAGTCACCCGCTGGTGCTATTGGAAAATACTCGATTGGATAAGCATAGCTTACTCCA
>JAUNFK010000010.1:0-37656 GCA_030525085.1 bacterium | reverse complement strand
ATCACTATCAGTTACCTTATATATTGATGTATATTTTAAATAGATGTAGTATTTATCTGTTGTTATGCTTGTTTTATTAACGTTTATTGTTGTGTATCCCTCTTTAACAGCCGTTCCTTCACCAATCTTAACAGCCTTGGTAAAGTCATCTTCGCCTGAAAAATAGATTTCGTATTTATCACCAGTTGTACCTGTATATATATTTACTTTGGTTATTTGTTCCGAAGTTTTATTAGTTCTTGTATAAACATTTTTAAAATACATTGTTGGCTTATCAATTCCAACATAATTATTAAATCCATGAATATTATTTGTATAACTATTATCGAATGCTGGTTCTTCTATCTTATGAACATTCATTGTGAAGTTACATATTTTGCTGTCATAGTAACTAATGTAGTGATATCCAGCTGGTAGATTGTTTGTTCCACCAAATCTTGTTGGATATGTATTTTTTACAAGCCAAGCACCGTTACCTGCTGGAGTAGTTTTAAAATTTGTCTTACTATAATTATCATCCCAACCTACGATTGTGACAGCATGATTAATTGATTTACTTCCATTGTAGTAATACGATGTTTTATCGTCTGAAATATATGTTGGGCTTTCTGCGTACATTACTGCGCCCATTGCACCATATTCAACAATATTTTTTTTCATAGCAAGTATTATTTCTGAACTACATGACTCATCTGATAAATAGTCAATTTCATTAACGTAATAATCGATTTTTTGATTAAAAGTATTTGCTTTTGAGCTTGTAGTAGTACTCCATGGAAGCTTAGTTTCAATTATTGGTCCTCTACCAGATGCAAGATATGTTCCTGATTGATAGTAAGTTCCACCAGTATCTTTCTTTTTATTATAATATCCGAAAGGGTTTGTCGTGTTATCATCTAAAGTTGCTAGTGTATTAAAATCGATATGTCTTTCTGATAGATTAATTGTTTTATTTTGCTCAATTAAATATGCTGATTCGATTGCTGATGTGGTTGCAAATGTCCAGCACATGCTTGAATCTTCTTGATCTGATACAGGGCTTACTTTATTATAATCAAGTAATGAGAATTTAGTTGCTGTTTTATAGTCAACGTTAAATGCATTACCTACTGAGGAAGTTACGTTCATATTTTTGGTATAAAATTCTTTACATCTAACTGGCATTAATGTGTTTGCTTTTTCTTTATCACTAAGATTTTTCCAGATTTTATAGCTTTCTGTTTCTGTACATATATTATCTTTCTCTTTAACATAAGATAGTGCATTTACACTTTGAACAGTGCTTAAAAGTGCAACTAATAATATTAATTTCTTTTTCATTTCCTACTCCTACTATTCTACATTAATTATAGGTTATATGATTATATTTTGTCAATTAAAAAAATGCCCATTAAGGCATTTTAGTTATTGCATATGTTGTCTACAAAACAGTCGTTTAAACATCTAATAGCACAGCAGCAGTTTAGGTTCATTGTGAAGAAGCTAGTTGTTGCTAAGTATGGCTCTGTAGTGCTATCAGCGTTTGCTACTAATACTCTAAATGTTGCACAGTTATTGTCTACTTTTTCTACTCTAAATACTGTGCTACAGTTTTCTGCTCCAGTGGCAGTACAATCTGTTGTAGCGTCTTTAGTTGTTGGCATAGAAAATGGTGTTCCATTACCAGCACATGTATAAAGCATTATTGGTCTAGTGTTACATACTATGCAATTTGGTGAGCCACCTAACATTGGTCTATCACATGAATCTAGTCCACTTTCAGGACAAACATTTTGCTGAAGAATTTGAATAACTTTTAGTGTTTCAGCAATGCAGTTGCCAGAGTTTGTTTCTGTATTATTACACATATTAATTCACCCTTTCATTTTCTCAATATATTTTATGTAAATGGTTAGTATTTAGTGATTTTATTTTTTATGAGATTATAGTATAATACTTTTAGGTGATGAATAAATGTGGTGGCAATATTTAATTATATTTTTTGTACTGTTAATTATTTCATTTGTAGTTGTTAAACTTAATAAAAAGAATTTTACATATGAGATAAATAAGTTAGTACAGTATTTAGGTGGTAAAGAAAATATTATAGATAGTGAAGTTACAATGTCTAGATTAAAGGTTACTTTAAAGGATGTTACTTTAGCTGATAAGGAAGCTATTCAAAGGCTTGGAGCTAAGGGAATTGTTGAGATTGATAACCAACTTAAAATAATATTTGGGCCAAATGCTAAAACATTAAAAAAATACATTAGCGAAATGAAGTAGCTAATGTATTTTTTTATCTTGGCGTTCTATCTTGGTATGCTTCATGACATACATTTCTAGATGTCAAATCCATTTTAGCAGTAGTGGTTTTATAATCTTTATCTAGTGTAATATTAATATCTAAACAATCCATACACTGAGTTTTATCTAATGGATTTGTAATGCTGCATGTTGCATTTGGGTCTTGTGAGTCTGGCTTTAAGTCACCTGAATCAATTAAGTCTTTAATGTTTAGAACAAATACATATTTGCATTTGTTATTTTCATCACATTCGCAATATTCTCCATATTCACTGCATGGGTAACTGAAATACTTTTTATATTTATTTGAGTTGTTTTGAACATGCATTATTGCAGCACTTTCAATTGTTTTTACTTTGGCATCTAGTGCTTTTTCGTTCATTTTGTCACGCATTTTAAATATTCCAGGAATAGCAATTACTAATACTAATGATATTATCACTAATACTGCTAGTAATTCGACAAGTGTAAATCCTTTATTTTTCATTCTTCCTCCTATAGTCCTAGTAAAGCATTTATGAAGGCTTGTGCTAGGCCACTATTAAAATATAATAAGAGCATGCTTGTTGCAAGGAATGGTCCAAATGGAAGCATGCCTTCTTCTCCTTTTACGCTAATATACATTGCATATGGGAAAGCGAGAAATGAAGCTAGTATTATATAGAATATTCCGAGTGATGGGCCAAGTGATAGCCCTGCAATAAATGATAGTTTTATGTCTCCTCCTCCAAGAGATTCTCTTTTAAATAGAAAGTTTCCTAAAAGCATAAGAGCATAAACAATACCAAATATTAGTAAACCTGATAAGATACTATATAAGCCTTCTTTTAAGCCTTCACTTATTATTTTTATTATTACAATTAGTATACCAGAAATAAGTAATGGGCTGTCATTAATTATCATGTATTTTGAGTCACTTACAAAGATGATTGATACTAAACTTGATAAGATGATTGCGATAGCACAATTGTATGTTAAACCAAAAACTAAATAACTTGATAGAAATAGGATTCCAGTTAGTAATTCGATTGCTGGATAGATAAATGATATTTTTTGTTTGCAGTTTTTACATTTACCTCTTAAGAAGATGTATGAGATAACTGGAATGTTTTCGTACCATGATAGTTTGTGTTTGCATTTAGGGCAGTGACTTCCTGGTTTTATTATCGATTCGTTGTTTGGTAGTCTAAGACCAACTACGTTATAAAATGAGCCGAATATTAGGCCAATTATAAAGAACATTATTTCCATGGTGCACCTACTTAATTTGATTGTATAGACTAAACATTGGTAAGATTACAGCTAGAACTATACCACCTACTACAACTGCTAAGAAGATAATCATAACAGGTTCGATGAAACTTTTCATGTTATTAATAATTGTTTTGTGTTCTGTTTGATAGTAGTCTGCTACTTTGCTCATCATTGCGGCTAGTTCTCCAGTTGATTCACCTGTTACAATCATGTAATAAGCTACTTCTGGTACTGCCCACTGGTCTTTAAATGATGTGCTTATCTTCTCTCCTCTTGCGATGTTATTAATTGTTCTAAACATTATTTCTTTATATACTTCGTTAGTAGTTATTTCACTTAATAGATTCATACTATCAGTGATAAATACGTTGTTTTTTAAAAGTGAAGCGAATGTTTTAGCAAAGATATTCATTTCTTTGTAGATTATAATATTACCAAATACTGGTAGTTTCATACCTAATATTTGAAGATTTTTTCTAAATGATTTTACTTTTTTGTAAAGAACTACTGTTATAAGTATGATAGCAACGATGCTTCCCATTATTAGGATAAAGTTTGTATCAAAGAATTTACTTACATTTAATATCCAAAGTGTGTATCCATTTAAGGATGCTCCAGTTGATGCATATACTCCTTCGAACTGGGGAATTACATATAACATAATAAAGACAATTACGCCAATTGAGAATACTGAGATAATTGCTGGGTAACTCATTGCGTTAATCATTGCTTTTCTAGTATTTTCTAGTTCTGTATAATAGTTCGCTAGGTCATCTAGGGTTTCTTCAAGTTCTCCAGTTGCTTCTGCGGCTTTTACCATACTAATTAATAAGGCTGGAAAGGAGTTTTGCTGTTTTTCTAAGGAACTTGAAAACGATTCACCTAGAGTTAGATTATAAATTATTGAATCAAATACCTTTTTCTTTTTAGGACTTTTACTCATTTGTTTACCTAAAATGCGCATTGAATCAGTTAGAGTTATTCCGGCTTTTAGATATGTTGATAGCTGAGTTAGCCAGAATATTAGGTCTTTATTTTTAAAACGGAAGTTGTTAAATTCTGATGGGCCATAGAAAAGTTCAATGTATTTACTTGTTTCAATTGATAGTACTGTATAGCCTTCACCTGATAGGTACGTGTATACTTCCATTTTTGAGTATGCATAAAAAGTATTTGTTACCTTTTTACCTGAACTATCTAGAGCTACATATTTATATGTTAAAGGTTTTTCACTTCTTTCAGTGTCTCTTTGAAGGATTTCGTAAAGACTTCTATTTTGTGCTAGCTCTTTTTCTTTTCTTTTTTTAACAAATGAAAGATTATTGTAGAATTTATTCCATTTGTCTTCAAGCGTTTCAGTATATTCAATTTTGTATGGGTCATCTTGTTTTATTTCTTTTTTGGCATCAACTTTAGTTTTAGATTCTTCTTTAAATGCAGATGTTCCACTATCTAGGTTTACTTCTTCTTCAACTATTTCTTTGATATCTGAGTTTTTCTTAGATGTTTTTTCGTATTTTTTAAATATTACGTCGCCTAGTTTATTAAATATAAAGATAAATGGATATAGCAATGCGTATAGTGTGTAATAGATCCCAAGTGCTTCATATTTTAGGAGATTTATTGGAAATAACAAGATTTTAATTATTGGGCTTTGCTTTTTCATTTGACCTCCTAGTTTATTCTAAAAGTATTATAGCATAGTTTTTTAAGTTGTTAAAGTAAAAAGAATTGCTTGCATAAATTATATTAGGTGATTTATGTGTTTGGTGGAAGTTTTATAAGATATCTTCCTTGGATTAGTAAGGGGCTTAATGTTGCGAGAAATGTTATTCCACTTTATGAGGGAGCAAAACCAGTTATTAGTGGAGCTAAAAAGTTTTTAAATAGATTTAATAATCCTGTATCTAGTACTAGTGATAGCCCTAAAGAGAAAATTATTATTGATTATCCTAGAGATAAAAAGATAGTTAGTAAAGTTAGAAGCAAACCAATAAAAAAAGCTTCGGGTGGGCCAAAGTTTTTTATTTAAGTTCATTTTCGATTATGTCCATATATTCTTTTTGTCTTGCTTCTAGTGTTTTTTTATCTTTTGCTTCAAATCTTAGGGTTATCATCGGGCCAGTGTTAGAGCATCTTACAAGAGCGAAACCGTCTTTATAGTTAACACGAACTCCGTCTGATGTATTGCAGTCATAGTTTTTATCCATGGCGTATTTTTTTACTTTTTCAACTATTTCTCGTTTTTTATCGTCTGGAGCGTTAAGTCTTATTTCTGGGGTGCTAGCGTATTTGGTAAACCCGTCTAGAAGATTATCGGCTTTAGTATTTTTTTTCATGAGTAGTTCGGCGGTTCTAAGCCCGGCGTATAAGCCATCATCATAGCCATAGTAGTTGTCTCTAAAGAAGATATGGCCGGAGAACTCTCCACCAACTAAAGCATCTTCATCATGAGTTTTTGTTTCTATGTAGGCTGAACCATTTTTTACCATTAGAGGTATTGCCCCGATTTTTTTTAGGTCTTCTTCTAAAGCGCATGAGCATTTAACATCAAGTATTACTTTTTTCTTTTCAGAGTTTGGAATGATTTCTCTAGCAAATATTCCGATTAGAAGATCTGTTCCAATGGTAGTACCAGTGTTAGTAACGATACCTACTCTATCGGCATCTCCATCAATGCCGATACCTAGGTCAAAGCCTCTCATGCATACTACTGATTTTAACCATTTTAGATTATTTTCATCGTTTGGATCTGGATTATGAATTGGAAATGAACCATCACTATCACAGTTTAGAAATGTAACTTCTTTAAATAGTTTTGAGTATAGTCTTTTAACAATGATTGATGCGGTTCCGTTTCCGCAGTCTACTACTACTCTTTGATTTATTTTAGGGAATTTTTCTAAAAGCATATGTAGGTATTCTTCTTTGATGTCATCTTTTTTTATTGTACCTATTCCACTTGTAAATTCTTCATTTTTAATTAGAGTATATATTTCTTCTAATTTTTCTTTTCTTAGATGAAGATAGTCCTTACCAAATATTTTAAAGCCATTATCCTCTTTTTGATTGTGGCTTGCGGTAATCATGATACCATTTTCTTGTTTTCTTGTTATGCAAGCGAAGTTTAACATTGGTGTTGTTACTAATCCGATATCAGTTATATTAATGCCTGTTTCAAGTAAGCCTTCTGTCAAACCTTCGTTTAGTTCTTCACTGCTTAGTCTATTATCATGGCCTACGATGCATGATGTTTTGCCATTGTTTTTTAGGTATGTTCCATATGCTTTACCGATACGTTTAGCAATTTCTTTGTTTATATCCTGTGGATATGTTCCTCTTATATCGTTTTCTCTTAATATATTGTAGTTCATAGTATCACCTATTATCATTATATAATAAAAAAAGAGTAATTTTTAGTTTTTGTTACTCTTTTCCTTCAATTTTACATATCTTCTAAGATTAAGTCTTTGCTTTCTTTCATTTCTTTTGGAATAGCAATATCCATATATTTAAGAATTGTTGGAGCAATATTTGTTATGTCGCCCTTTTCTCTTAAAGTTATTTTTTTGTCTAGGAGAATGAATGGTACTGGACTGGTTGTATGAGTTGTTACTATCTCCTCGTTATCATCTATCATAATGTCACAATTACCGTGGTCTGCGGTAATCATTACAGTATAGAAGTTATCTTGGGCTGTTTCAACAACGTTTTGCAAAATTTTGTCTAGTGCACTTAAGCTTTCAACTGTTGCATCCATATTACCTGTATGACCTAACATATCTGGATTTGCATAGTTTACTAGGATAAAGTCAAAGTCATTTTCTAAGCATTTTTTAACTTGTTTAGTTACATCGATTGCACTCATTAGGGGTGTTTCATCATAAGTTGCTACGTTAGGACTTGGAATAAGATAATTTGTACACATTGGAAACTTCTTACTTTTTTCAGCGTTGAAGAAGTATGTTACGTGATTATATTTTTCTGTTTCAGCTACTCTAGCTTGGGATAGTTTAAGATCTGAGAAATACTCGCCAATTGGGTATAAGTTATCTGGGTTTGCTAGGATAAAGAAGTTTTTAACATTTACGACATCGTCTTGTTTAAACATCATGTATGATTTAAAGTTAGATAATTGTTTTTGACTAAATTCTTTAAAGTCTGGGTCATTTATTTCATTTAGAATTTGTCTTGCTCTATCTGGTCTAAAGTTTAGCCATAAAAGTGCGTCATTGTCACTTATTGGATTTTTACCGTTTACAAGCATTGGTGGTAAGAATTCATCAGTTATATTTTTTCTATAGAGATTATTTATAGCTGTTTCATAGTTTAGGATGTTAAAGCCTACGCCGTTTATTACTAGGTCGTAGTACTTCTGCGTTCTATCCCATTTGTTATCTCTATCCATAGCATAGTATCTACCACAGATTGAACCAATGATTCCATTATTTTCTTTTAGAACTTCTTCCATTTGTTTTAGGTATTTAACACTTGTTTTTCTTCCGGTATCTCTTCCATCAGTTATGGCATGAAATACCATCTTTTTAATACCTTTTTCTTTTAGTAAGGGAATAAGTTTTAGCATATAGGTTATACTACTATGGACACCACCATCAGATAGTAAGCCCATTAGGTGAAGAGTTCCACCAGTAGCTTCTAAGTGAGATATCATATCATTAAAATTTTCATTGTTTAGAATTTCTCTATTTTCAATATTTTCATTAATGATAGTTATTTTTTGTTTTATTTTTTTACCTAGACCGATTACTTCATGGCATACTTCAGAGTTACCGAATTGTCCTTTTGGAAGACCTACTGCTTCACCAGATGATTCTAGAGTGCTGTGTGGATATTCTTCCCATAGTTTATTAAAGTATTTCATATTGGCTTTTTTAATAGCGTTTCCATGTTCATCTTCTCTTAAGCCAAAGCCATCTAATATAATTAAAAGTATTTTTTTCATATTGTCACCTTCGTTATTATTTTATCACAATATTTTTTAAAAAAACATATATTTTTTTAGCACTCTCTATTGACAAGTGCTAACTATTGAGTATAATATTATATGTAAACTTGATTGGAGGGGTGAATATGAATAACAATGAGTTTGAAGAAGGACTTAAGAATCCTTTAGAAAAATATGGACGTGATATATGTGCTCTTGCTAAAGACGGGAAAATAGATCCTGTTATTGGCAGAGATGATGAGGTCCGTTCTATTACAAGAATATTATCAAGAAAGACTAAGAATAACCCTGTTCTTATTGGTGAGCCGGGAGTTGGTAAGACTGCTATTGTTGAGGGTCTTGCTCAAAGAATTATTAAGGGTGATGTTCCTAGTAGTTTAAAGAATAAGCGTATTTGGGAGCTTGATATGTCTGCTCTTATTGCTGGTGCTAAGTATCGTGGTGAGTTTGAGGAAAGACTTAAAGCTGTATTAAAAGCTGTTAAGGATTCTGATGGCGGGATTATTATGTTTATCGATGAGATACATATGATAGTTGGTACTGGTGCTTTAGAAGGCGCTATGGATGCTGGTAATATTTTAAAGCCAATGCTTGCTAGAGGTGAGTTACACTGTATAGGAGCAACTACTTTAAATGAGTATCGTAAGTATATTGAGAAAGATGCTGCTTTGGAAAGACGTTTTCAGAAGGTACTTGTTAGTGAGCCATCTGTAATTGATACGATTACAATACTTCGTGGTTTAAAGAATAGATTTGAAGTTTATCATGGAGTTACTATTAAAGATAAGGCTTTGGTTGCTGCTGCGACAATGAGTGATAGATATATTACAGATAGATTCTTACCAGATAAAGCTATCGATTTAGTGGATGAGGCTTGTGCAACAATTAAGGTCCAGCTAGAGTCTGTCCCTACTTCACTTGATAATTTAACAAGAAGTATTTTAAGACTTCAAGTTGAAAAAGAAGCTTTGAAGAAAGAAAAGGATAAGTTTTCTAAGGAAAGAATTAATGAGATTGATGATAAGTTAAAAGACTTACAAGCTAAAGAAGCTAAACTTAGAAGTGATTGGGAAGATGAAAAACGTGTTAATAATCTTATAAATAAGAAGAAGGAAGAAATTGAGAATGCTAGACGTGAGCTTGAGTATGCTGAAGCTAGATATGATTTAGATACAGTTGCTAGATTACAACATGGTACTATTCCTAAACTTGAGAAGGAACTTGCTGATTTGAAATTAGAAGATAAGAATGCAATATTAAGTGATGTCGTTGATGATGAGTCTATTGCAAGAATTGTTTCTAAGTGGACTAATATTCCGGTAAGTAAACTTGCTAGTAGTGAAAAGGATAAGTTATTACATTTAGAAGATAACTTAAAGATGCGTGTTAAAGGACAAGATGAGGCATTACATTTAGTTAGTGAAGCGATTATAAGAGCTAGAGCTGGTATTAAAGATCCTAATAGACCAATTGGTTCATTTATCTTCTTAGGTCCTACCGGAGTTGGTAAGACTGAGGTTGCCAAGAGCCTTGCGTATGAATTATTTGATGATGAAAGACATATGGTTCGTATTGATATGAGTGAGTATATGGAAGCCCATTCTGTTTCTAGATTAGTTGGTGCGCCTCCTGGATATGTAGGTTATGATGAAGGTGGTCAGCTTACTGAGGCAGTTAGACGCAATCCATATAGTATTATCTTATTTGATGAGATTGAGAAAGCTCATAAGGATGTCTTTAATATACTTCTACAGATATTAGATGATGGTAGAATTACTGATTCACAAGGTAGAACTGTTGATTTTAAAAATACAATTATTATTATGACTTCTAATTTAGGTAGTGAGTATATTTTAGATAATAAAGAGAATAAAAATGAACTTGTTATGGGTGAACTTAGAAAAACATTTAAGCCGGAGTTTATTAATCGTATAGATGAGGTTATTGTGTTTAATTCATTATCTAAGAGTGTTGTTTATGATATTTTAGATAAGATTATTAGAGAGACTGAAGCTAGATTAAGTGATAAGAAGATTAAGTTAATTCTTACTGATAAAGCAAAGGATTTTATTATAGATAATTCTTATGATGAAAATTATGGTGCTAGACCTATTAAGAGATATGTTAGTCGTAATTTAGAGTCTATGCTTGCTAAAGCTATTATTCTTGATGAAATTAAGTATGATAGTGAGGTTATTATTGATGTTAAAGATAATGAACTTATAATAAAAGAGGACAAATAGTCCTCTTTTTTAGATCTTAGTGCCTGTATAAGCGTTTATGTAAAATAGATAGCAGTTGTAGCAGAATAATGGTTTTCTGTATTCATAAAATTCGATGGCATCTGGGTCGTATGGCTTTTTAGTAAAGTCTTGAAAGTTTAGTCTAAAGTAATCTTTAAGATTATCAATATCACTAAATTTTTTAATTCCCTTTTGGCCTTCCCAAGATGCTTCGAACCAGTACATTTGGTTATCAACTTTTATTACTGTAAAGGTGTGGCATGGAGAACCACCCTTTTTATTTTTAATGACGGCCATTATAGTGTGATTTTCAATATTGTGCTTATTAAAGAATTGTCTTTGTAGTTCACATAATTCCCAGCAGATAGCGTAACCGCTTTCTTCTATCTTGTTATAGGGCTGCATTTTATATTCTTTTGCAAATATTTTAGGTTCTAGTTTAGGATGAAGGTTTCCTTTTTTATCATGCCAACCATATTTTATTTTTAGTAATTTATTATAAAACTCTTCTATTTCTTTCATGTCTTCTCCTTATTAAAAGAACACCTTTAGATGTTCTTTTAACTATAAATCTTAATTTTTACTGTTGCTCTTTTTGGTACAAGAGTTATTCTTACATCATCTGAGCTAACTTTTACTGGTACATCGTATGTTCCTGGACCGTAGCCACTTAAATCAATGTATGCTTTAATCTTAGATGTGTCGATTGTATCAAGAACACTAGATACACCTTTTGCGATAACTTCAATTGTTCTATCTTCTTCACTGATAGCATTAACTGAGTAGTTAGTTCCTAAGTTGATTGTTTCAATGATAATACCGTTAAATTCTTTACTTGATTCAGTATCTAATTTAACTTCAACAGTTGTGTTAGTTTCACTTAGATATCTTACTCCAGCAGGTTTTGTTAAGGTTACATTATATTTTTTATCTGAGTTAAGTTTATTAACATCAATTCTTGCTTCAATATAAGATAGTTTCTTAATTTCAGTTTCATCACCATATACACCAACTTTAGTTACTGAACTTGTAACACTTGCTAGTGCGTAACCACTATTGATAGTACCTGTTGTAACAACTTTAACTGGAAGTTCAACGTAATATGAGTCAACTGTTACTGATGCACTTATCTTAGCTGGTACGATTTCAACATTATCAATCTTTTTACCATCAGAACCATATGCTACTAACATGATTGAGTCTACAGTAAATGTTCCTTTTTCAGTTAATTTAGCTGCTTCTAAGTCGATTAGTGCTTTTACTTTAGCAACTTTGTCTAATGTTTCTTTGCTGCCCTTTACGATTACTTCGTTTCTATCTAGTTCAACTGATTTAATACTTAATTTCTTATCTAATTTATCTTCGTTTAATAAGTCATAGTCAAGTGTTTTAACGTCACTTACTTTTTCACTTATTTTTACAGTTATTGTTCCTGGGTCTAATTTATAATCAACTGATTCGACACTGTGATTATATTTTAGTTTTACTTTGTATGTTCCTACTCCATATCCACTTAAATCCATTACTACTTCATGTTCACCTAATTGTTTAGCTAGGTATAGAGAACTCTTTCTACCAATAAGGGTAATGTCTACTGTTTCTGGAACTCCATCAACTACGTATGCTTCTTCATTATAAATAACATTTACTGGTTGGTCTGATAGAATTTCAGCTTCATCTGTTACTAAGTTGATTGCTTTTGTATCTATTAAAATGAATAAAGCAATTGCACTAAATAATGATATATATAATAAGACATTTGGTCTATTTAGTAGACGTTCTATTTTACCACTGTTGTTCTTAGATAACTCACTAATACGATAAATTAATCTACTTATTGGAGTAACTAGAATTTTATCTAGAAATTTATAAATGGCTTTAAAGAAGAGTATAATTGGTTTAAATATTTTATTCATCTTCTTCACCTTCTTCGTTTACGTCTGCATCATAGAAGACTTCCATTTTTGGTTTAAGTTCTTCTAGTAACATTATTTTAAATTCTTCTAGTGTTAGGTTATAGTTAATATTACCATCTACAGCAATTGATATAGCACCAGTTTCTTCTGATACGATTAAAGCTATAGCATCTGTTTCTTCGGCTACACCTAAAGCTGCACGGTGTCTTGTTCCTAACTTTTTGCTTACATTAGGGTTCATACTTGTTTTAAATACTGCTCCAGCACATGTAATGCGGTCTCCTTGAATAATTACACCACCATCATGTAATGGGTTTGGTGGGAAGAAGATTGCTTCAAGTAAAGGTGCAGTTATATCAGAGTAGATTTTATTTGCTGGTTGAATATATTCTTGTAAAGATACATTTCTTTCAATAACAATAAGGGCGCCAATACGATTTCTTTTTAGATACTCTACTGCAGTAGTAATTTCAAATACTGCTCTTTCTCTTTGATCGGCGGTTAATACTTTATGTCTTCCTAGAAGTTGACTTCTACCAATTGTTTCTAAGACAGTTCTAATTTCTGGTTGAAAGATAATAATTAATGCAAGAGGTCCCCAAGAGATTACGTACTCTAAAAGTAAACCGATTGTGTAAAGGTTTAACCAGTCACTTAATAGCTTAATGGCAATTATAATGATAATTCCTTTAAATATAAGGACTAGTTTAACATTGTTTTTAAGATTTTTTAGTAAATAGTAAAACATTAACCAAACAAGACTAATATCAATTATTTTGGTTATGATTTCCCATATTGACGTGAAAGTCATTTTTATCACTCCTTAGCATTTTTATTATAACAAATTATTATTTAAATTTCTATGTTTTATGTAGACTTAACAAAAAAGGAAGGTTTTATTTTTCGCCTTCCTTTTTCTCTTCTTCGACGTCTATTTCTTCTATTTCTGGTATAAAGCTTTCATTTTCTGCTTGATTTTCTTCTTGTTCATTTTTTTCTTCGTTTACATTTTCTTGGCGGCTGTTTGACTTTGCATTGCCTCCTGCTTTACGTTTCTTTTCACTGTCAACCATGTAACCGATTAGAGCAAATAATAAGAATGCTGCAATTATAATTATTAGAAAATAGTTTTTTGCGATAAACTCCATTTTATTCCTCCTTATATATTATACTAGATTACTCAATAGTTAATGTCTGTCCTTTAGGTTGGATTTGAATAAATGTATTGCCATCGTTTACAACTAATTCTTCTCCATTTTTAAATTTGTAAATTGTTTGAGATTCTCTACTCTTCTTTTCCCAAGTAATAGGTACTGCTATTCCTTCTGAAATATAGTAACCAGTTCCTGAACCGATATTTTCTAATCCTTGTCTTCCCTTATTTTCAGGGTCATCTAAAGTATAGTTTTTTACTTGGTATGTAATAATATTTTTAAATTTATATGTTTGTTTTGTTACATAGTCTGTGTGCTCTTTACCATTTACGCTTCTTATATATAATTTAGTTTCTGGATCGTATTTATATGATGATGTCATTGAACTAGAGTATTTAATTGAAACGCTGTTTGCTTGAGTTTGTCCTTCATATTTTGTTAAGTCTAATGAATCAACACTGTAATTTAGTAATAAGTCTTTTTTACGTTCTGTTCTTTTTGAACCGATTCCTTTATTTAGTTTTTCGATACTAGTAAATAATGTGTGCTCTGAAGCTACGTTTAAAGTTTTATCTCTCCAACCTGTTGTGGTATTATCTACTTCAATTCTATCTACTCCTAGTTTACTAAAGTCTTCGTATGCTTGAGGACTTCTTCCATGATGAACGTATATTGCATCATTTTCTAAAGCGTAATCTAAATAATAGTGTCTTGCACTTCTGATTGAACCTATTCTTTCGGTAGATTGGTCTAAGAATAGTGCCATGTATCTTGTTAATCCACCTTCAACAATCATTTCATAGATGATGTATGCATCTTGTAAGCCACTTTGTAATGGTCTAGCTACGCCAATGTTATTAATCATTACGGCATATGGTCTTGATTTACTATCAAGGTTTACTATTTTTAATTTTTTGGTTGTTGTTGTAGTTGTTGTTTTTTTGCCTGTTAAGCTAGTTCCACTTTCACTTTCTTTTTTAAAGATGCTTACAGCAATTACTGCAATTAGTAATACTACTACAGTTATTAAAAGATACCCATTCTTTTTATTCTTTAAATTAAATTTTTTCTTCATTTTATCACCTAACTTAATAATAGCATAAAGTATTTATTTTTTAAATATTTAAATTGTATAAAATAAAGGTTTTTGATATACTTATGTTGAGGTGAAAATACATGGATAATATTAAAAAAATATTAGAAAATCCAATTGCAAGAAATGCAGTTATGGGGCTTGGTATATTTATTGTTGTAGTTTTAATAATTGTACTTATTGCTTCATGTTCAGGTGGGAAAAATTATACTTTTGAAGAGTTAGAGGCAAAAATGGTATCGAGTGCGAAGAAATATTATGAGTCTAGTAGTTCGAATTTACCAAAGAATGATAAAGATAAGGTTGAGTTATCATTACAGACTTTAATTGATAATGGTTATGTTGGAGAAACTTCTAAAATAACTAAGGAAAAAGCAAGTTGTACTGGTAAGGTAACTGTTGTTAATAATAATGGTTATTATCTTTATTCACCATTTTTAGATTGTGGTAGTGCTTATAAGACTAAATATTTAGTTGATGTGATTAAAGATGAAGCAAATATCGTAGATGCTGGTAATGGATTATATAAAGATGGAAGTTCTTATGTTTATAAAGGTGATAACGTTAATAATATTCTTATTCTAAATGAAGTTAAGTATATGATTATGAGTATTGATGAAAATGATAATATTAGAGTTATTGATACAACCAAAAGACAATCTGTATCATGGGATGATAGATACAATGTTGATAGAAAAGGTTCAATGGGAATTAATGATTATGTAGCTAATAATATTAATAGTAGAATAAAAGATACTATTGAAAATATTTATAAAGATGATGAAGTATATCCTACTGATATTAAAGCTTATTTTACTACTCATTCTGTATGTATTGATAAAGTTTCTTTCGAGGAAATTAAAAATAATTCTACGTGTACAAACTATCTTGACAATCAAGTATTTAGCTTATTAACTGCTAATGATTTCTATAAAACTAGTTTAGATGAAAATTGTGGGACAAATAATAAAGCGTGTGTTAATTATAATTATTTATCTTCTTTAGGTAATAGCTGGACAATAACAGCTGATAAGGATACAAGTTATAAGGTTTATAAGATAACTAATGGTGATTTAGAACTTAAAAATGCTTCTGGTATGGCTACTTATAAAACGGTTGCTTACTTAGATAAAAATGTGTTATATGCTTCTGGAGAAGGTACTGAAGAAAATCCATATGTTGTTAAAACTTATTTAGATACAAAAAAATAGCCATTCGGCTATTTTTTTAGTTCTTTTTCCACTTTGCAGTTATTATTATATTTGATGTAACTGGTGTATTAAAATCATACTCTTTATCGTTATAGTACCATCCGATAAATGTGTAACCCGTTTTAACTGGAGTACTTGGGATAGTAGCTTTCTCACCTAGTTTTAATACTTGAGTAGGAATACTTGAAGCTTTGTCTGTATCAAATACTACGTAATATTTTCTCTCTTTTGTAACTACTTTAGTTATATATTCTTGTTTTTTAGTTGTTGTTGTATTTGAATTGCTTGTATTTGAGTTTGAACTATTTGTATTATTACTAGCTTTTTTAGTAGTAGTTGTTGCTTTCTTTGTTGTAGTAGTTGTAGTTTGTTCACACTTTGTTTCTTCACATTTAGTCTTATATACATAAAGATGTTCTTCTTCACTTCCACATTTTAAATATATATCAACTTCATATTCAGTATCTTTTTTAGTTGCTTTAATATAACTTGCATCTTCATCGCAGTCATTTCCTTTGGCATCTTGTAGTTTACTTATTTTGCCAGATACAATAAGGTCATTTAGTGTTAATTTTTTTTCGTCACCGTCATTTTCTGGTAGATTTTTGTTTTGAAAATAACTAATACTAACGTCTTTTAGTTTCGTTTGATTGCTAGTAAAGCTTTCACTTTTTTCTTTCTTTTGGAATGGTACAAGTTTTATTACTAATATTACAACTAAGATGATTATTGCAAATTTTAATAAGAAGCCTTTCCAGTCAAATTTTATTTTTGATTCTTCGTACATTTTGTCCCCTGCTTTCCATAATACTTTCATCACGTTTTATGATAGCAGAATTGTAATTAAAAAGCAAGAATTTATTATTCTTGCTCGTTGAATTTTTTTAGTTTGTTTAATTCATTTATATAATCACTTTTTCTTAGATGTTCTAGTGATATATCTATTTGTTTATTTGCTTTAATTTCATCTGATGAACCATTTCCTGTTTGGCTTATTTCATCGGCAGTTTTTTTATTATAAAGTAGTTTTACAATTTTCATAACGTCATAGATGATTACGCCAAGAGCTGGTAATAATACAACAATGAACCATCCCATTTTAGTTGCAATAAAGCCTTGAATTTTACCTACTGCAGGAAGCTTAATTGCTACTTTGCCTATTATATCGTCGTATTTTGCAGTAGCACTATCTGCAGATGGGTTAAAGTCACCTTTAGTTACGTATTCATATGTACCATCATCATTTTTAATAATATTAATTACTCTGTGAGTTACTGTTAGTCCTTTACTGATTGAACTAGTTGAATTAAATGTTATTACATCCCCTACTTTGATTGATTCTGGAGATTTAACTCTTATATTAACAATAACGTCATCTACTTTAATATTAGGCTCCATTGAACCGGTTGCAATGTTATATAGTGAAAATAATGGTTTATATTCAGGATTTTTAATTACTATTCTAGCTGCAATAACATAATAAACTAAAAACATACCTATGATAATTAATAGAATTAAAACAGCGGTTGATAATAATTTTCCTACGTAAGTTAATGCTTCTTTAATTTTTAAATAATTAGTTTTTGATAAAGAATCCATAACTCACCTTCTTACTCTATTTACTATATCTATTATATAAAATCTTTTTATAAAGTTCAAGATGTTTTAGATGTTTAAGACAAATAAAAAAAGCCATACGGCTTTTATGTTTTTATTATTTTGTAATTTCTGCAGTACCAATTTCAACTTTAGCACCGAATACTTTATTTTTATCAATATCTTGATTTTGATGATTATCTGGGAAGTAGATATTTAAATCATAGTTATGTTTAATATCAGATCCAGCAGAGAAGTATCCGCTACCAATTACAGTTGCAGCTTGAGCTCCAGAATTAACATCAACCCATGTAGGAACTGATGCTAATTCTCCAGTAGCAGCATTGCCACCAGTTTTTGTACCTACTAAAGTATACTTAATTGCGCCATCAGAGAATTCATTTTGAGTTACAACTAATTTAATAGTGTAAGGCATTTTCATACCATCTGATGCTAAAGTACTATTTGTACCAGTTAAAGTAAACTTTTTAGTAGCAACTGGAGTGTATTGTGATTGATCACAATAATATGCGCCTGATTGTTCAGTACATTCTTCAGCAGCTTTTGTAGGTTGGAAGCCAGTAGTTGATTGAACTACATTTCCATTTGTAAAGTCTATCTTTAAAACTCCAGCATTCATTTTAACTGTAGTTGTACTTTCTCCTCCACCAACTTGGGCAGTGAAGTATGCGAATGTCGCACCAATAACAGCTACTAATAATGTTGCTACGCCAATGACAGTTAAAAGTAATGTATTAGTCTTAGTATTATCCTTCATATTATCCTCCTTCTATTATTGTGTTATTTCAGTTATCTCTATATGTCCTTTAAATTGAGCACCTTGATTAGCATTTTGGTCAGCGCCTGTATCTTTAAAGAACAATGATAGGGTATACGCTTGAGTTACTTCTTGAGAACCATTACCATAAATTGTTGCTTCACCAAAAACAATAGTTTTAGATGGGTCAGCAATTTTTGTTTCGGCACTAGTAGTAGGCATTACTCCTTTTGTTCCAGCGTTTGATTCAACTGCAGTTAAAGTATAAGATAATGCATTCGCTTGGAAACGTCTAATAGTTGCTCCGTCATCAGAGTATGTTGGATCAGTTGAAGCATCATTATCTTCTACAACAAGACTGATTTTATACTTAGTAGCTACGCCAGCTGTTGCAGTAGATTTAATTGAGAATGTTTTAGTTCCCCATGCTTCTGCTTTTGGATAAATACCGATTGCTGTAATTTCACTACCACTATCGAAAGTTGTTCCGATTGTTGCAGATCTAACTGTATATTCTTTTTCATTATTCATTCCAGACACTTGAGCACTGAAGTATGCGAATGTTGCACCTACTACAGCAATTAATAGTGTAGCAATTCCAATGATTGTTAACATTACAGTATTATTTTTCCCTTCGCCCATTTTTTGTATCCTCCTTTACTATATCAAGAATATCATTTTTGAAAAATTAAATCAATAATTTTTAATTAATTTTTTTATTTTTAACTGAGAATTTTTGTCGAAAATGTACAGGTTTTGTAATATATTTCATATTTTGTTTTTTTAAATTATTGTAGTGTAAATTTTACGTATCAAAATTGTGTAAACTTTTTCTTTATTTTTAATTATATTAATTTTGCTTTCATTATATAGGTTATAATTAAGTTAGATAAGAAAGGGATGATACAATGATAATTAAAAAGAAATTTAGATTATTACTTGCTTTAATTGCATTGTTTATTTGCCTTTCTTCTATTGAAAAAACTTATGCAAAGTATGTAACTTCAGCATCTGGTAATACAGATATTACTATTTCAAGATGGAATATTAAATTAAATGATTTTGATATTACTAATGGTTCAAGTTTTAGTAATGCCATTGTTCCCACTTTTAATGGTGATGAATATACGGCAGCTGGTATTATTGCGCCAAGCTCTGAAGGAACTTTTGATATAAGTATTGATGGTTCAGAAACTGATACTGCTTATTCTTTAGATTTTGATATTGGTATTAGTGAAAACAGTGATGTTAAAGATTTAGTTATTACCAAGTATACAATCGACGATGAACCAACGGAATATACTTATAATGGTAATTTAATTGCTGATTTTATGTTAAATGATAATAAAGTAATAACTTATCACTTCTTTATTAAATGGAATGATGATGAAGAAACTCAAACAATGACTAATGCTGATGATACAACTGCTGCTTATAATAATGGTAAAGCTATAATGGCAGTTAATATAAAAATAACACAATTAGCTAACTGATTGTGTTATTTTTAATTCTACTACTATTTTTAATCCAGGTTCATCTGGATTGTTTTTTTTGTAGTTATATGCGTCAGTTCCCCACTTTGTATCAAGTTCGTCATTGCCAGATTCATATTGCCAGTTCATTTTTACGTTGAATGTTGCTTCACCATTTAATGGTTCTAGTTTATCATTTGATGCTGATAGTTCTATTTTAAACGGGTATTTAATACCTTCTTTTAAGTAACTTTCTAATTCGGCACTTGTTGGATTTTCATCTGTTGGAGTTCCACCATCGGCAATTATTTTTTCACTTGTGAAAATTTCATTACCGAAAGCATTGACTGAAAGAATTGTGTATTTAAAATCAGCCTTTGATTCTCCTTGATTGTATACTTTTGTCTCATTTGAGAACTCTTCCATTCCTGGGTATGCTGATGTTATATCGATATTGATTGTGTTTACAACTTCACTTTCCGAGTTTGTTAATACTACATTCCATGCTCTTACCTTAACATTTATGTCTGTGTGAACTTCTTTAACGTAAACAAACCAAGCAAAGGTATTTGCAGATAAAATTATTATTAGAAAAATAAGATTTTTAGGTTTAATAGATTTTTTTAGTAATCTTAGAAAAACTTTTCTTCTTATTCTTCTTTCTGTTTCGCTATTCTTGCTCTTCTTCATCATCATTATCGTATATTATTTTTACAACTTGAATAGAAACTAAAAGTCCCATTATTGTTGCAAGAATGTAGTATGCATATATATTTAACATTACTCTACTTAAAATACTTAAGAAACCCATTTTATAAATAATTTTTCCATATATTTGGTCTTCACTTATTTCTGGGTCGCCTATTTCGTTTGCAATTCCTTTGGTTTTAAAATAGTATTTACCATTTTCTTCTCTTACTGAAATAACTTTGTGGGTTACTATAAGGCCACTCATATCTCCTTTTTCACCTTGATATACTACGTTGTCACCTACTTTGATTGTTTCTGGAGCAACTTCTTTTGATACAAGCATGTCTCCTTCAACATATTCAGGTTTCATTGAGCCAGTTACTACAGTAAATATCTTAATTCCACCTAGTGAAAGGTTATTTCTAGATACTTTTTGAACTAGTATAACAAATAATAGCCCTATTAAAATTACATATAAGATTGTTTTTATTATCTTAGTAATAATGTTAAGTATTTTATTTTCTTTTATTTTTTTTATAAATTGTTTCATGTTATCACCTAAAATCTAAAGCTCTCTATTTTATCTAAGAACTGTCTTATTTTAACGTCATACTTACTTTGAATTTCTTCAATAGAAGCTTCTTTTTTATTTCGGATTACTGCTATTTTGTCTCCAATTATTTCTTCAAGTTTTGTCATTGGCAAATCAGAATTTAGTTCTACAATTTTAGTAATCATTTCTTCGGTTATTTCTTCTATTTTTTGTCTTCTATCTTCTTCAGAAATTTTATCTTTAGATTTACCAGTACTATTAAGAACTAAGTACTGAAGAAGGATTGCATTGTCTAACAAACTTTGTAATTCTGGATTATCTTTAATTGTTGCTTTGCTTTTTTCACTTTTTAATGATACTTTTTCATTATATGATTGAAGATAATCCCATAATTTTGTAGCATATTGAAAGTTTGGATTCTTAAGAATTAAGTTTGTTTTCTTGATTGGTGGAACTACTTTTGCAACGTGTAATTTAGTAAGTGTTTTAAAGACTTCACTTTTCTTAAGATCAGCTACTTTGTCTTCTACTTTTTTAATTCTTGCAAGTAATTCATTTTCTTCTTGTTTAGTTGATTCTTTACTAAATACTCTAGAATTAATGTTTAAACTAAAGGTAACATTTTCACTTCCTACTCTACTACTTCCACTATATTCACAGTTTTTATAATCTTTTAGTGATGAAGATAGAATAAGTTTCTTTTTTCTCATTATAATAAATTGTTCTGTATTTAAAATAAGTGTATAGATAAATCTATTTTCGTATGTGTTGTAGCTTTCTTCTTTATTGATGTTTAATATTTTTGATGGCTTAACGTCACCATTTGCTTCTATTTCTTGAATAAAGTTAGTATGTTTAGATAAGTGTTTAATGCTTTCTACAGTTATTTTTCTAGCTTTTTCAATTTGAACAACTTCTTCTTCGTTTACGATAAAACGGTTGGGGCTTCTTAAGATATTATCTAGATATCTAACGGTTTCTTCAATAATAGTTAGCCATTCGAAGTCGACATCATTTTTTTCATAGTTGGTTTCAATTGTATAGTTTGATTTTACATTAGCATTAAATTCATCTATTCTTTTTTTATTACTAGTATCATAAAGTTCAAATATTTTTAAATCCCTTTTCATGTTAACCCCTATGACATCTTCTTAAGTCTTTGAACGTATTCGATGCATTCATGCATTTTGTCTTGTCCAAATGTTGTATTTAAGTATTTTACAAAATCATCTATTTCATCTCTAATGTATGAGATGTTTAACTGCTCGAATTTTCTTAAGATCTTACGGGCGATGAAGTAATCTACTCCAGATACTTCTTCTCCACCACAAGCTACATATACTGGTACGAATTTTCTCATGTGAGCTACGATACGATTACCGAAAGCAATACGGAAATGTTTAATAACGTAGTTGTCCATTTCTTCGATTTTAGCATACATTTCATCTGACATTGGGTATGTTTCAATTGCCGTTTGAAATAAATTATTTAGGTATGAGTAGTTGATATCCTGAGCTGGTGTATCGATTGGTGTAAATACTTTACCTTTGTCGTTGATATCGATTGGCATGGCACGGTCGTATACTTTATCTGTTACCATAAATGTTGAGTCATCGTTGTTGATTGTACCAATGTACCAAACGTTGTCAGCGATGTGTAGTTTCCCACCTTTTAGGTGAACTGGGTCATTTTTCCAGGCAGATGATACGATTTCGATTATCCATTCATCATGGTTTGGCATTTCTAGAATTGATAGCATTTCGGCAAAATAGTATTCTACACGTGAGATGTTCATTTCATCTAGAATTATCGTGTACACGTCATCGGTATATCCTGCTTTGTATATTTCTTTTAGGATATCTGTTTCATTAAATTTGCGTGTGAATTCGTTGAAGTAACCGAATACTTCAGAACGGTCTCTCCATGACGGCTGAACTGATGCGATACATGAGTCATGTTTAAGGAATTTTCCCCATGCGTATGCAAGTGATGTTTTACCTGTACCAGAAATACCTTGTAAAATAACGATTTTTGTTGACGCTAGTGCTGATATAAATAATCTAATCATTTCTGGTGAATAGTATAGTTTTAACTGAGATGCGGCAAAGTTTCTAAATAGCTCAACAAGTTCTGGTAAGGTGAAACTATTATTGTAGTTTTGAATTTTGTAATTTTTAAATTCGATATCTATTTCGTTTAATTTTGAGAATCTGATGTTTGCATCATCACCTAATTCGTTTTCATTTTCTTCTGAGCCCGGCTCTTCAGTAGCACTTTCGTTAGGTTTTAAGCCAATTTGACTTACTTTCATTGCGAGAATTTCTTCTTTTTCTTTCATCATTGTTGCTACTTTGCCATTTAAATCGCCAATTTCTTCAATTAAAGATTCTTGTTCGACAAGTGTTTTTTTGAATTTAAATATCTTTTTAATTAAGATAACAAATAGGAATATTATTAAAGCTAAGATTGCGACAATAATTAACATTATTAGAACAACTAGTATCCACTCGCCTACGCTTAGGTCTTTTTTATAGTCTTGAATAATGCTTATGTACTTGTTTACATTAAAGATTGTTACAATGCCACTAAATAGACCAACAAAGATATTTTTAAATCCAGAAAAGAACTGGCTTAGTAATTCATATAGGAATCTTAAAAATGTGTTCATATGTACCTCCTTATAGTGTAATTATTGTTGTTCCAAAAGCATTTTTGTCTTCGGTTAGAGCATCGTAACAGTCAAGATGTTCATATACAATAACATATTTAAATAATACTAGAGTATTAAATGAGTTGTCAAATGTTTCATCTAACTCTAGGGCAAAGCTTATTCCCAAATTAATTGATTCGTTTATTATTTCTTTATGATTCATGTATTCTTCATAAGTTATCTTAAGATTTATTCTGCTTCTAATTAAATCGTTATCTAACATTGATATTAGTTTTTTGTATTTTTTAGGCTTTGCAAAGAATGTTTCTGGTAATTCAATGATATATTTTTGAGTGAAATCACTTTTGATAGCATCTTGCAAAAGCTTTTCAGATAGTATTCTAATTAAAACATAGTTTTTATCTTCATTTATTGTTCCTTCATTAAAGGCTTTTTCTTTAGCGTAGTCACTGTATAACTTACCTACATCTATGTTGTTTTCAATAGTTACTTTGTAAACATTTTTCTTATATCTCTTATATTTTAGGTCAAACTCTTTAGTAGTGAATAGTTTGTGATATGCTTCTTTTTTAGTTATTGTTTCTTTGATGAAATTAGTAAATTCAGGTTTAATATCAGTATCTGCTAAAACATAAGTTTCTTCAAATAGTGAATCAATTAATATATTAAGGTCTGTATACTCACAGGCATCATCAAAATATAAAACATAACCAAATAATGCGCAGATATTTTTAATTAGCTCACTATCAGAATCATCTTCTTTCATTAGTTCTTTAGCTATTAATTTAAATTCTTTTCCTAGTTTGTCTGATAGATTCTTGTCTCTGTAAATTGCATTGTTATAGTATCTTACTTCTATGTATTTCGTTATAAAGATTTTTACTATACTATATTTATATGTTTTACCTAAAAGATATTTAAAGTAAGTAAATAAACAATTTTCAATGTAGTTTGTGTATATTTCTATTTTACTACCCATTTTTACCTCCTATAATGCACTAAAATTAATAATTGGTGTTGTTGTAGTTATTGGATATGTGTAATCTTTGCTGGTGTCTTTTTTATAGAATCTGATAGCTTTACTACTAACCGCATCCATATCGAATGTGATTGAGCTTATGTAGGAAACACCATCTACTGTTGTGTATAGTTTGTCACTACTTTCAGTAATGTTTGCAGTTGTATCTAAGATGACAACGTTTGGATCAAATGATAGAGTTATGCGAGCACTACTAAAGTTTTGTTTATCAGCATCTGATAAAGCAAGATAATCTTCTGCGATGATTTCATCACCAACATTATAGTTACCAAAGGCTGTTCTTGCAAAATATGACTGCCTTGTGTTAGTTATGTTAAACATTAAGTATGGCTGAAGACTTGCATCTTTTATTTCATAAGTTAATCCTTGGGTTCCTACTTTTATTTTAAAAGTAGCTGATAAAGTTTTTTTATAAGGTGATAAAGATTTTCCAGCTACTTTAACGGTTATTTCTTCATTTACATTAAATACTCTTTTAGGTGTAATTGTAAGGTTAAAGACTTCACTGTTTTCTTCTTTGTATATTACGCCAGTTTTATTAGTTATTGAGCATAATGTTTCTTCTTCACATTCAACATTTAATTCATATTCAATATCACTATCACTATAAAGAAGATTATTTTTTCTGTTGTTTAAATCAAACTCAATATTAAAAGGGTCTGTTCCTGACCAGTTATTTATCTCATATATTTTACCGTCCTTGGTTAGTTTATCACTGTTAAAGTAAAACTTTTTGGTTTCTAAGATATAGTCTATTACTTTGGAATAGATGTATTTAGAGAAAGTTATTGTAAGTGGTAACATGATGATAATAAGTAGGCTTAAAAAAATAATTTTGTGTTTTTTAATAAACTTCATATCTTCACCTACTCTTACATTTTATATTATAACATACAAATATAATTAAAAAAAGAGATTAAAATATCTCTCTTATATTCTTTGTTCTGCATTTATTTTGATTATAAATGAATCGATTAGACCTTGATATTCGTCTGGTTTATCGTTGTATGTTATTGGAAAGTTTACTACTAATGTATAGACGTCTGTTTGATTTTCTTCATATGAGAATGATCCTACTTGGTTTGTGTTTAGCTTATTAAAGTACATGTCACCATCTTGAATGATTTCACTGCTAGTTATAACGTTTTCTGTCCCTTCCCCTCTATATATTTTATATGTTAGTGGAAGGTTTGTAGTAGTGGTAAATTCAATACTATAGTCTAGTTTAACGTTTGTTCTTTTCCCATTTTTAAAGTTATTAACATTAAATTTGTATATATAGTCTGAGTTACTTGGTACTAAATCGTTTAGTGAAATTGTATTTTCGTATGTACCAACATCAACGATGAAAAATGCTATATTTGCAGCGGCATTTCCTTCTGCGGATGAAGAATATTTTGAGTAAGTTATTTCCATTATATTAATGATAAAAACAACTAAAATAAATATAGCAATGTATTTAAAAAAGAATAAAAATTTTGTTTTATTTATATTTTTAATTATGTTAGTCATTGTTTATTTTATCCTCTTTATTTATTTTTTTGTTGATGTTTTTTTGAATTTGAGTTAAATCTAACCTTATAGTGTAGTCTTCTTCTAAATCATCTATGTTATCTTTGATTTCTTTTATTTCATTTTTTGTTATTTCTGGTTCTTCTTTATTTAGTTTTTTAATATTAATTTTTTTATTAGTTTTAGGTTCATAGGAGAAAGCTATATCAAATATTACTAAAGTTACAAATATAATTACTAATATTTTAGGATTAGTAAATACTTCTTTCCATATACCTAGATTGGGATATACTTTTATTACTTTACCAATAATAGCCTCATTAGTTACGGGATTATCAGCAGTGTTATTGGCATCACCTTTTGTTATATATGTATCATTATTTTTGCTTAAAATGCGGTGAGTTATATAATTTTTGTCTTTAGCAAATGTGATAACATCATTTATTTCATAACTACTACTTTTCTTAGTTATGATAATGTCGTTTTTGCTTATTTCTGGCTCCATACTGCCGGTTTCAACATCAAATAAGGAGTAATCAAAAAGTTAAAAATAGTTATTGCCATTAAGCAGAGTTTTGGCTTTAACAAATATAATGACTGCTAGAATAATAAATAAAATAACAAGTATTGTATTAGTTATTATTTTAACTATTTTTTTTAGTACTCCCATTTTTATCCCTTCTTTTCTTAACCTTGGTATTGATTTAGAGTTACAGTAATTGGTATTTTAAGTTTGTTTGCTTCTTCAATTCCTAAGTTTGTATCACTTTCATTAAATTCTTCATTGTTTTCCCAAATTAGAGTTAATTTTAAAGTGATTGTCTTATTACTTTTAATATCATCTAAACTTATTAATCCTTTAAATGTGTTTCCATCTTGGTCTATTTTTCCGTCTGCACTAGTGTTTTCTACGCTGAGCTTTATATTATCTGGATAATCACATTCATCTAATCTAACGTTTATTTCATAACTTATTGCTACATCTGTACCACTTGGATCCAATATAATGTCGAAGTAACCACTTTTTCCTGGAGCTATATAACCGTTCTCAATGTTATCATCTGATTCATCGTATATTATGTTGTTTAAGGTGAAGCTTTCGGTGACTCCATTGGAGATATTTTTTTCGTTTAATTTTATTGTCCAGCTTCCTGTATTAGTTTCAGCATTTCCAGATGCAATAGTTTGTAGTAGTGCATATGATTCGTTTATTATGTAAGTTGCTGCTATAAATGCAAAGAATATTGCAGTTATCCACAATATTTTTTTAGTTCTGTTCTTTTTCATTTTCTGCTTTTTTCTTTAGTTCTTCTTGTCGCATTTCTTCTTCAATTTCTTTTCTTAATTCTTCTTTTAAGTCTACTTTAGAATTATTTTTTACTTCGTTAATAATCGCATATAATTCATATACTGCAAAGAAGATTGTTGGAAGAATAACGAAGAACATAAAGCCCCAACGTGATTCAATAATTGATAATATTAAACCAGCTTTTTTGTATACAATTGAGCCATTTACATTACCAATAATATCATCATAGCTTAGTTTGTAGTCGCCAATGTAGTAAGATGCTTGAGCACCATTTACGGTTTGAACATCAGTGATTTCCCCAAGATTGATATAGTTTACTACTTCTGGATTTCCTGAATAGAATAAAATTTTGTCGCCTTTTTTGTATTCTTCTTCATTGGCTTTTTTAATAATAACTAATGAGTCCTGTTCATAAACACTTCTTAGTTCTTTATTGTTTATTATAAGCAGACTATATTTTCCAAATTCACTTATTTGATAGTCGTTATATGATAGTAAGCAAACTGTGGCAAATATAGCAATCATAAGCCATAAAGTAAATAATGTTCCTTTTATAAAGTTTAATATATATTTCATGTTTTTCTCCTCTATTTTTTCTATTAAAATAATATCATAATAATAAAATTATAACAAGGCACTAATTATTAGGCGATATTATTTTTTTGCGTTTGAACTAAGAAATCTACTTCATTTATATCGAGATTAAGTTTTTTCATATCATAGTAAGTTATGATTGTATCAATATTTTTAATTGTTGCGTCAATTTCTTCATTAAGGTCATTTTCATTAATGTTTATATTTAATAAAGAGTAATGGTCAGTAATGTTTTGACAGATGTTTTCATTATCGATTATTTTAACGTTAGATATTATATTTAAATTATTTGTATATAAGTAATTTTTTAATTTATTAATTAGTTTTACTAGTTCTTCAATGGTTAGATTTGTATATTCTTCTTTATAGAAATCATAAAAGTATTTGATATTTATTGATATTATTTCTAGAATTTCTTTTAAATCTGTATCATCTTTAATGTTATTATAGATTTGGTCTTTTATGCTTAGTTCTTCTAGTTCATTGTACTGATTTTTAAGAGTTTCTAGCTGATTATCAATCTTTAATGAAAGTTCTCTTTGTTTATCTTCTTTTGGTTTAAATAAACCTTTTTTGTTTAGTTTTTTATTTAAGGAGAACAGCGTACTTTCATTTTTATTTATTTCTTTTAATTTGTTATTATAAAGATTTTGAAAGGTATTTTTATCTTTGTATAGATTTGTAATTGATTCTAGTATTGGCTTATAGTCGGTAAATTCTTTATATTCTTTTAAATTTAGTGATAGTTTAAGAAGATTATCATAGTTGTGTTCGTTTTCTTTATCATTTAAATATCTATTAAATAGTTTAGTTATGTTAGTTTCACTGTAGTCATTTATTAGTAATTCACTATTTAGGAATTTATCTATAATATACCTTTTGTCATTATGAATTAGTTTTGAGTAATCTTTTTGCTGATTAATTATTTTATCTGTATATGTGTTTAGATTAGCATCTTTATATTTTTTTGTATAGTATGCGTCTATTTTCTTTTTATTTTTAAAATAAATATTATAAAAGTTTAGTCTAATGATACTAATTATTTCGGGGCATGCCCAATATATTTTTTCAAATTCAGTATATAGCGTTTTTTCTTCAATGCTTTTTGTAAAGACCATCTTCATGTATTCTTTGACATAATTATGGTAATTAAAGTCATCTATAGTTATTATGATACCACCCTTTTTAAATAAATTAATTATTGTTTTGATAGCATCATTTACTTCATTAATATTATTTTTGTAGTAGTATTTTAATTTAAATAGATTGATATCTAACTCCATTTTATTTAAGGAACTTGTAAGAGGACTAAGACACAATATTTTGTTGTAATCGATTTCAAGATTTGATAGCTCATTTATTTTAGGGTTTTGAACTATTTCTAAATATTTATTTTTTCTTTTAATAATTTCTGTTTTTATTTCTTGCTGAATAACTTGATAGTCAGAAATCGTTTTTTCTAAATATTCAATATATTTTTTCTTGTCTGCTTTTTTAGTGTGAGGTAATATGTTTATATTTTCACGAATTTTAGTTATATCATCATTTATTTTATCAATCATCTTACTCACTCTCTTTCTTTTGCATATCTTCTAATTCTTTTATAAACTCTGAAATGTGTTTATAAAGTTGTAATAGTTCTTTATCTGTTAGTTCTTCTAAATTTGTATTCATAAGTCCTCCTTATTTTATTATAATATATTTTTCTACAGTTCCTATTTTTGAATCGTTATCATATAGAATAAATTCTAATTTATATGTTCCATTTAGTAATCCTTGTTTTAGTGCTAATCTTAATTTCGCATTATCGCTCGGATTATTTGATACGACGTATTCATTTTCAATGCCAGTCTTTTCGATTAGTGTCATATCTAGATAGTCTTGAAGATTTACTAGTTCATAATTTGTATCATAGACTTCATTGTAGCTTCTTCGGTATAGCTTCATATCAAGGCTTGGATTTTCAAATACTGAGTTATATTTTATAGTAAATTCAAGAATGCTATTTCCATCAATATTTGTGCCAGTTTCTTTATTTATTATAAGATCCTTACTATCTATTTGAATGTCTAAACCATATTTTTCATTTACGTAATTAATTGGGATTTCCAATGTGTCAGATGGGTTAAGACCATAGTAGATTCCGTCAGGTGAACCGAATGAGTCGATTCTTACTGTGTACGCACCTGTTGGAATATTTGAGTTTTCTGTATGAACTGTAATCCATGTTTTTACGTTACCTATTTTTTCAGCAATTTTGATTCTTACGGTCCCATCTAAGTTTGGATAGTATTTTTCACCATCTATTTCATAGTATAAACCCATTAAACTTGTTCCAGATACTGCTTTACCATTTTCATCAATTAGAGATATTTTAATTCCTAGTTTAGAATCTAGTAGTTTTGTATCATTGATAATTGTTGAACCTGATTTTGACTGCGTATACTCTGTTTCTAAGTCTAGCATGAAGTCTTCCCCACTATAGATTGTGTCTTTTGATATTGTTCCTTCAATATCGATGATTGCATCTTTTCCAGTGTAGATATCATAACTCATCATGTCATACTGATTACCTAAAATGCTTATTCTAGTTTCATTTTGATTATCTTTTAGTTCAAGTATTAGGTGATTGTTTAGCATGTCTGCTTCAATGTTTGTGTCTTCGAAGTCTAGTATAAAGATAAATTCTTCTGATGATGAATTTCTAGATGCATTATAGTAGTCAGCATTGTTATTACCGTTATTATAATAGACGTTACTGTTTAAAGCTCCCATTATTTCAAATGATGATAGTGGATAAGATACGTCTCCATGAGAAGCAAATTCAGTTTCTGCTCTTGTTACATCTGCTTGATTGATTGTATGATAATAGTATTTTGGAGTTGTTTCACTTAAATCAATCATAGTTATTTTAGTATTAAGTGGTAATACGGATGTTGATACTAGTGCTCTATTGTCACCGTCTTTGTAGACGTTTTCACCATCTTTATATAGTGAGAAGTATGCGCTTATTGAGCTTTTATCGGTGATGTCTACTGCAGTGCTTGGGAAGATTTCATATTTTCTTCCAGATGTAATTGCACCTTCATAATCGTTAGTGTTATATTGAACTCTTGATAGATTAACGTTAATAACGATTCTTTTGGTTTCACTTGTTAGCCCATCTATTCTTCTTATTGCCATTACGACGATACTTACTTTACCCATGTCATCGGTAGAGCCTAAGTTTTTAGAGTGGTATAAGTAGAATGCTAGAGTTGGTACTGAGTTAGAGTTTTCACCAATATATTTTTTGTCACCAATAATGCTTGGCTCTTTGCTTAATAGGACTGTTTCTCCTTTATTTAACCATCCAGTTGAACCAGTTTCCATTTTAAGACTCATGATGTTATCAGCGTCTGTTGTTGTTTCAGCTATTCTTGGTACTTCTTCTCTTGTAACAAGCTCTACGCCTTCTTTTAGATTAGAGTAGTCAAATCCTAGAATTTCGAAGTTTGTGTTAGGATCAGCAAAGTCATAGAAACTTACTTCTTTGATACCTAGCGTTGAGTATTTTGATGCACTAAGGTCGATGTTGTATTCAACGATAAGTTCACCAATAATCCACATGTAGAAGTCTGAATTTTCTGGGGTTGGATTAATATAGTTAACTTTGTTTTTTGATGTTTCTTCATCCATGAAGTTACTATAGAAACCATCTTTTGTGATGTCATGGTTTGTTTTGTGTAATCCAAGAACGTATGAACCTTGAGTTGGCATGTCTCCCCAGTTTAGTTCGTCACCATTTTGAATTGATTTTTTATAGATTCCTGGATTAACGTGTCCGCTTGCATTGTATGTGTATAAACCAAAGAATGTCATACCGTTTACTTCTCCGTAGTCCGTTGCTGTTTCATCGATTGTTTCACCTTTAGCGATGTTGATGGCTTTTACGCCTTCTAGAGCATAGATACGATTGTCTACATTTCTTGTATAGTCTCCGGTTTCTTCATCGATTACTACTTCAGCAAGTGTATCATTATCAACTAAACTATTAAATTCTTGTAATAAGTTTGTTCCACTTTCTAAATATAGTGATGAGTTATTTTTTAGATTTAGCTTACCAATGATTGATAAGGTAAATAGTGTGTCTGAGTATTCATTAGTTCTATCTGTTGCTCCAATAAGGATTAGACCTGAGTTATCAATATTTAGAATATCGGTTCTTTGAATTGATGTTATTTTTTTAGGGTCTTCATCACTACCAAATTTTGTTACGTTGATAATACTTGTACCAGATGAACTTGATGCATTACCACTACCAAATATTGATCCTTTGATATCGATGCCATTGAAGTCTGTTGCATCTAGATTAACGGTGATTGATTTGGTAACACTGATAAATGAGTAGTCGTATGTGTCTGAACCACTGGCGTTTGCTTCTCCTCCACCAAAGATAGTACCTTTTAGAGTTATTGGGGCTTTTGTTGTGTTATCGCTTAGGGCACTTGTTGCTACGTTAACGATAGCATCTCCATTTACTACTGATGTATTAGCTCCTCCATAGACATTTCCGTATATGTAACCACCTGCTAGATTAACAGTTGATTTCGATGTGTTATTTTTTCCTGTTGCTGCTGCGTTTCCGCCACCGAATAGTGAACAATTGGCTTTCTTTGTACACTCGTCTGTTCCTATAGTTGTTGTTCCGCTTACGGTTATGTTTGTGTTTTCATTTACAATTGCTGGTGCACCGTTTCCACCACCATATGCTGAGCCTTTGATTGTTCCATTAGTGATGTAGACAAATGTACTCTTTAGAACTTCACCAAAGTTTCCGCCACCGTAAATGTTATTTGTGATTTCACCGCCGGTAACGTTTACGTTTGTATCATTTATGATGTTTGCTGCATTTCCACCACCATAGACGTTATTTATTGTTCCACCAGTAATTGATACGTTAGGATTATTTACGTCTGCTTCGTTTCCACCACCATATACTTCAAAGGCATAGCCGTTTTTAATAAAGACGTTTGCATTATTTGTAATGCCACCTTTGTTGTTTCCACCAAAAATTTTAAAACCAGTATTTGTATGAATTAAATCTTCATTGGCATCGTTTTTACCAGTTATTTTGTATTCTGATGTGAAGTATGTGTTTTCTTGGAAAATGGTAAAGTTGAATTTGTATGATGCTCCTGGAGCTAGTACGTGATTTGAACCACTTGTCCATCTTCCAGCACTTGTGAATGTGTATTTACCGTCTGTATCAACTACGTTTGTATCTGATGAGTAGTTATAATATAGTTTTGATTTAGGAATATTTATTGTTCCTTCCCAAGAACTAATTGTTTTACTTGAGTTGTTTTTTATTTCAACGTCTACAGTTACGACTTGATTGAAGTTTGTACCATAGTTTGTTTTTTCCCAGTCAGCAATTGCTCTTGTTGTTGGAGTAATTATTGCTTCTAAGCCACCATCTTGATTTTGTGTAGCTGAGCTACCATTAAGGGTAATGTTACTTTCTGCAACTGTTCCGGTTTCGTTTGAACCACCGAAGGCTTTGCTTATGTCACCACCGGTTATGTTTATGTTTGTTTTTCCGGTTACACCTGCGTTATTTCCTCCACCATAGGCGTTGTTTACGGTTCCATTACTTATGGTTAGGTTTGTGTTTTGTGTTTCTATTTTGTTGCCACCACCGAAGACACCTTCAGTGATTTTACCTCCGGTCATAGTTACGTTTGTTTCTTCACAGGTTCCGCCTAAGTTGTTGCCACCAAAAGCATAGTTAGATGTTCCTGATTCGATATAAACGTTTGTTAGGTTAACTGTACCACTTTGATTTGAGCCACCATATATGTAATCAGCTTGTGCTCCTCTTAAATAAATGTTGGTTTCAGTTTGTGATGTATTTTTACCTCCACCAAAGGCTGAACCGATTACACCACCATTTAGATAAACATAGTCGTCGTTTTCTGGCTGTCCGTTTGCATCGAATCCACCATAGACATTTGCGATTGTTCCTCCATTAATGTTAACGGTTATTTTACCTTTGACATAAGGGACTGTTGTTGCGTTTCCTTTAGCACCGCCAAATACGTCGCCAGTTATAGTTCCATTATTAACTGTTACATTTACGGTTTGATTGTTTGATGATTCTGAAGTTGTTTTAGCGTTTACAGTTCCGTATGCTGAACCACCATAGACATTTCCACTTATTGTTGGACCCTCTTCAGTAGTACCTATTGTGACGTCTACGTTGTCTCTTACGAATGTATTTTGTCCTTCTCCGCCACCATATACTGATGCAGCTGAACCATTTTTGATGTTAAGTTCAGTACTACCATAAACGATTCCAGAAATATTTGAGCCTCCGTAGATACCTGTTTTAACATTTCCACCAGTCATGTTTATTTTGATATTTGAGTCTATGTCATAGAAGTTTACTCTTGTTTGATTCCATCCACCACCTGATGTAATTGTATGGGCATAGTTTCCAGCTCCGTTGTTGTTTCCAGCTCCATAGACTGATCCATTTATTGTTCCACCAGCGATAAGAATTTCTGTGTTAGATGGATTATATGTTGTACTATTTCCGTAGCCGGTTGCACCATAGTTTCCACCGCCATAAACATTTTTCTTGATTGTTGCTTCACCATCGATAACGATGTATGAATTGTTAACTGAACCAACACCTACTGATGATGAGTTTCCATTACCAGCACCAAATACGCTTCCGGATTCAACTGCTGATACTGAGTGATTTGTATTTGAGTCATTACCTATTACAGCATGACCTCCAATGTATACGTATGAGTCTCCATAAAGGATTCCTGGGTATGAGCCACCATCTGATCCGGTTACCCCGTTTGAGCCACCAAATACGGCATACCCAACTGTTCCACCAGTAACTTGAATTACACGGTTACCGTATGTACTTGATGCTCCAGCGCCACCTACAATGATAGATGGAGTTCCACCTTTGATATAGATGAATGTATCGTTTAGGAAGGTGTTACCACTTTTTACGTTTGATTCAACTGATAACGGTCCACCGATTACATTTGCTTGAGTTCCGCCTTCAATGATTGCACTTCTTAGTACATAGTGATTACCATTGTTACGGCCACCTACGTAAAGGCCAGCAGCATAATCATAATTGTTTTTTCCGATGTTTCCACTTTTTACAGTTACATTTAAAGCAACAGCTGATGTGCTTGTACTTCTTATTGTGCCTGCCCATGAACCTGATGCACAGTACTGAACGATGAAATTATCGTTGTTATTATTTACTCTATCATAGTCATTACCATATGTTCCATATGCCATCACGTAATGTGTACCACTTGAAGATGTTGTTGTGGTTAGACCTAGATTGTTATAAAAACCTGATTCTACTATGAAGGTATATGTTTGAACTGTTGTTCCTGAGAAAGATGTACTACCACCTGCTGCTGAGTCAAATGATGCATAGTTGTTATATTGCGTTATACCTCTGCCTATTTTAAGATTGTGATAATTTCCGTAGATTGTTCTTGTTGATGATGGGGTGTTATCGTTATTTTGCATGTTTTGACCAGAACTTATTCTAAGCATTTCGATTCTGGTGTCTGCACCAACTTGTACTGTACTATTTTGGTTCCAGTATGTTGAGTTTATATTATTAGTATCGTTGTTAATAGCTGTTAGTGTAAAAGGTTTTGTTTGATTTGACCATACACCGGAAATGTTACCTGTTACAAAAGCAATGTTAGTATCTCTTGTTACTAGGAAGTAATATTCTACTCCTTCTACTACTGTTTCTACTGTACCATTTTCATTTTTTAGGTTTATTAGTTCAAAATATGCACAACCAGTTCTTTGATTGCATGTTCCGGATGTTTGAAGAACAGCGTTATCGTTATAGTAGCCATTTAATGATTCACCATATGGAAGAGTTACTGCTCTATATAAGCCACCAGCTAAATCACCAATGTTTACCAAGTTGTTAGTTTCTGTTATGTACTGTGGTGTTGTTCTTGTAAATGATGTACTATTCCATCCACCTGAGTTTGTTGATTTTGCATAATATGTTCTTGATGCTGAGTAATCAGTTCCACTTGCTGGTCTTTTTACTTGACAGCCACCATTGGTACGACATGTAGTATTACTTGTGACTTCTTGCCATCCATACCAGTTTGATTCTTGGTAGTCTCCAACTAATAATTGACCATTTCTTGCAACTGTAACGTCATAGTATAAGTCTTCGATATCCCAGTATGAAATGGTTCCGTTTGCTAATTCTAGTCCTGCTTCGTAAAAATAATTGAATGCATTATTCCAATTGTTACCAGTCAGATTATAGGTTCTTGCTGTTATCCATGATGCATAAAAAGTTATTTCAATTGGTTTTGGTTTATCATTATCATAGGTTACTGGTATTTTTACTTTTCTAACATAGATGTCTTGGTCTAAAGTGATATTTGCATTAGGATACTCAGTAAGCCAGCCATTAAATGCTTTGTTGTTAGGTCTATCTGCAAATGGGTTATCAATTAAGTCAAACTCAACATAGTCATCTGATGTGTCTTCTGTTCCGTTTGTATTTATTTCATAGACTTTGTAATAGATATATGTATTTTGAGTTTCAGTTAAGGATACATTACCAATATTTTGATTGTTGTAGTCTGCTCCTTTATAAGTTGTTGCAACGTATACTAGATTGTTATCGCTGTAGATGTTTTTTGAAAGTCTTGTTGGAATATGCTGATTAGTACTTGTTGTGTAATTAAGTCCCATATAATAATCATAGTCTGCAATAAAATCATTAACATATACTGTATCATTTGTTATGCCACTTTCATGGGACGTTATTCCACTTACTTCTGCTACTGGTTCTACATCTTCTACACCGGTATTCATAAGTCTTATAGTGTTGTTAGCATAAGTCCATGATAGGTTTGAATTTTTATTTAGGATATTTATAATACTTTTAACTGGGTACTGATTTTCAAAAGTAATAATATTGTCTGTTTTGTTGTATCCATAAGATGTTATATTTGATGAATCAGCATTATTAAATAAATTTAAGTTATTGATATGATATATGATATTAGATACTGTACTATTATTATAGTTGTAGATTAGTATAGCTGAATTTTGATTATTATCTGTCATATCTACTTGAATGTTATTTATATTATTATTTTGATTATCATTTATTAACAAACCAGCTGATGTTGTTTGATAATTTGCATCTTCAGCAATGTTATATTCGATTCCACTAAGTGAGATATTGTTAATTGTACTATTATTTGCATTAGTGGCAAGAGCTGCTACTGTACGATTTGTATTAATT
>JAUNFK010000026.1 GCA_030525085.1 bacterium | reverse complement strand
AGACTCCACAAAAACATTTTCACCAAAAATTTCTTTAACTGCACAGCTAAATAAAGGACTATAAAAATCTTCTGCTAAAATGCTAGCTATTCTTCTAAACTCAATTAAAGAAAGCTCACCAAATACATAATTAGCAAGTAAATCAGCAGTTATAAAATTTTTGGTTTTATCAGTAAGACTATCAATATATTTTGTTAATTGTTTATCATTTACATTATAATCAAAATTTCCAGTTAAAAGATTACTAGAAACAGCACCACCAAAAATACGAGCTATTTCATCCACAGTGAAAAGATTACTTTTAACTAAATCAAGTAAATAACCAGCACAAGCAACGTCTTCACTCAAACCATAATATCTAAGTAAATCCCCTCTATACAAAGATTTCAAAAGATTAAAATTATGATTCTTATAGTTGCTAAATAAAAAGTTTATAGCTCTATTTAACTTCTCCATAATCTCACCTTCAAAAGAAGAGATTATTATATAATAAAAAAGGGTTAAAAGTAAATACCTTTAACCTAAAAATTATTTAAACGATTATCATTGCAGATACATTGACCATTTCTATATTCAAAATTATATCCACATTCATCCATGCAATCAGTCATTCCACCAATACCATAACTAAATACGAATATTACAAGTAAAACTAATAAAACTTTAACAACAACGCCAACAACACTGCCTATTATTGAAGCCTTAGAAGCCTTCTTCTTATCACCCATAAATATCAAAAATAATATAAAACCTATTAAAGGGAAAAAGAATCCTAAAACGCCCCAACCAAAGCTAGAACCTTCTTCTTGATTAGATTTTACTTGATTAACATTATTAACTACCTCATCAACCTTATTTCCACAATTAGAACAATACTGTCCTTTTACCTCAGTACCACAATGTCTACAAAACATATATAATCAACTCCACTTCACATAAAAATTATACCATAAATTAATAAAAATAAAACCATCTACGGGCAAAAGTCCTAGGATAAAACAAAATATTAACATACGATAAAGTGGGAGGTATTATGAATACAAATTTTACTAAACTAAAAATGCAAGATGCAATTAAAACAATTCAAAATAACGATTTATGTACTTTAACACTTTGTAATAACGGAACTCCATTTTGTACTCCAATAATTTATGATACTGATTGTTACTGTGGAAACATAAAATTAACATTCGAAACTTGTGTAGATGGAAAACTAGCTGAACTAATCGAAAATGACAATAACTGTTGTTGTCAATTAACTAATAGATGTAATAATAAAGTTGAAGTAATAACAATGGAAGGAACATGTGAAATATTACCTAACGAAAGCACATGTCCATGCTTACATGAAGAATCATGCTATGTAACAGTAGAATTCACTCCATGCCAAATAACAGGTCGTTGCTACTGTAATCAAAGAAGAAGAAATACATCTTGTTGTTCTAACTAAAAAAATGCCTCAAAGGCATTTTTATTTTTATCTATTGTACAATATAAGGATCATCTGCAGTACCACTACCAGTAACTTTAACAGATGGATTCAAACTTATTGCAGGCCTAGTTTCAACCTGTAAAACATAATCTGTCATTATTGAACCATACCCATCTACAACATATATTCCACTCGGATTGCCATCAGCTGGTGACAAAGTGGCATACCACATTTGCATTAAATCAACATAAAAACTATCAGATAAAAAATTATATAAATTATATTTTGTAGTAGAACCACCGGCATAAGCAACCTCATCGACAGTAAGTGCACCTATTTTATAAGACAATTCGCCATTACCATAAACATTATCATCGACAGTAAACTTCGATAATTTTCCACCGTTATTATCATTAGGGCAAATTAATGAAGGAGAATTATTAGTACTGATCCTATAGTATGGCATATAAGTAGTTGTCTGTGTTCCATAGCCAAGCCCACTATTGGCAGTACTTTTGTCATTACACCAAATAGTATCAGCCAATTTATCGCTTGTAAATCCTTGCTGCTTAGAAAGTACATCATTGTACCATGTTTCCAAATTTATTAACAATCTACTCTTATTTTTATTCGCATGTGTAGCAGCATAACTAGTTGCTCCAATATCGCCATACATAAAACCTATATAAGCATTATCTTCAGCATCATCATTAAAACCAGAATCCGATAAAGTAGCTCCTGCAAATCCAGCAACTTCAGAGCAAGGATTTTCACTTTGAATACTTCCACTACTAGAATACAATCCATTTTGATTGTGTAGAGCTAATTTTATACCACCATTTCCAGTAATTCTCACAATTCGCCAGCACATATTAGCAAATTCAACATAATTATTTTTTACTGCACCTCTAAAATAATAACTTGTACCATAATCATCTTCTGTTGATGATAAAACAGCTTCAGTCACACCCTTATTGGAAGTTATAGTTTTATAGGTTAAGCTTGTTGATGTAGCACTTACAACATAATAAACTTGGTTCAAGTTAGTTGTAGACTTCATTGTAGTAGAACTTGCACTATTACCTGAAGCACTATCGGATACCAAATATTTACCAATTAAATCACTATAAGAAGAAGAATACTTAGAAGATGATACTTTTACTCCGGTCAGATTAAAATTAGTGCCATTTGCTTCATATCCTGTACCATACGTCCAATAATAATTACGATAAGTTGTTGCAACACTCATCGGTTCAGTTTCTACAACATCATCTTTAGTATACCCACTAATTTCTCGTCCTGGTACAGTCAATGTTTCTGTAATTTTATTTTTAGGATCATTTTTTATTGCAGCAAGTAAAGTTCCTTCCTTAGCACTATTCCAATTATCTGGTGCTTCATCATCAGGCTCACTAACAACAACTATTTTACCTTGATATTTAAGCCCTGCACCTTGTGCAGCAGTCGTATCATAATCAACCCATAGTCTCAAATCAAATTCTTTGCTCTCCTTAGAATTTAATCCTGTTTCTAATAATATATATCCATTATGTTCATTATCAAGAGTTTTTGTATTTTGCTCTCCAATTATTAGAGACTGTCCTGCAGTAGTTCCTTTTAATGACACATTCCCTTTCATATAATTACTTGAAATATAACCGGTTGTTCCTTCCATTAAACTATCAATAGTAATATATACCCTAATGTATTTTGAACAATTATTAGTTACCTTAAAAGAATAAGGTGTTTTTTTTAGGCCATCACTATTACTTATTGGAAATTCATTAGTTAAACTAATTGCACTGGTTTGATTTGTTAAAGTAGTACTAAAACAAGATAATGCCGTCACTTTATTATCAGCTGACTGTCTTAAATATGATGTAAAAAACGCATATGATACAGCTATCAAACAAACAACTGTCACAAGTAAACTAATATAAATTTTTCTTTTATTTCTATTTTTTTCTAATTCATCCATATAGTCTCACCCATATTCTGTATCTATTATATAATAATTAATTAATTACGTCTACAAAAAAAGTACCTCAGACAGGTACTATTTTGCAATTAATTCACATATTAAATTTGATATTTCTGTTGGGTTTTCAATTGATAATCCCTCAATAAGCCTAGCCTCACTATAAAGAACTTTAGCATATTTCTTTAGTTCCTCTTTATCATCCTTATAAAGTTTTTCAAGTTTTTTAACAATTTCATGATTTTCATTAATTTCTAAAACAAGTTTAGCTTTAACTTCCTCATCAGTTGGCATCGCATTTATAACTTTTTGCATTTCAACACTTATATCGCCTTCACTTGTCAAACAAACTGGATGATTAACTAACTTATTAGTAAATCTAACTTGAGTAACTTCATCTCCAAGAGCATCTTTTATCTCTAAAAGCATATCTTTATTATCTTCATTTATTTTTTTACTTGCTTCTTTTTCTTCTTCAGTATCTAAATCTAAAGAACTGTCACTAACACTCTTAAACGCGTTACCATCAAACTCTCTTAAAACATTTATTACAAACTCATCTAAATAGTTAGTTAAATATAAAATATCATAACCTTTCTTTTTGATTTGTTCAACTTGAGGTAAATTATCTATCTTACTTACATTTTCACCTGAAGCATAGAAAATATTTTCTTGCCCATCTTTCATGTTTTTTACATACTCATCAAGCGTAATTAAATCTTCCTTTTCTTTAGAGTAGAATACAAGTAAATCTTGAAGTTTATCTTTATTCATACCATACATGTTATAAACGCCATACTTTATTTGAGAACCGAAAGCCTCAAAGAACTTTTTATAATTTTCAAAATCATTAGTAAGCATATCTTTAAGTTCGTTATGAATTTTCGTCTCTAATCCTTTAGCTATTGCAAGAACATGCTTATCACTTTGAAGAGTTTCTCTAGAAATATTTAAAGACAAATCATCAGTATCAACAACACCTTTTACAAAACTATAATACTCAGGAACTAACTCCTCACACTTATCCATAATAAGTACGCCATTAGTATAAAGCTCTAAACCTCTCTTATACTCTTTATAATAATAATCATAAGGAGCATGACTAGGAATAAATAACAAAGCCTTATAACTAGATAACCCTTCTGCACTAGTATGAATCACTTTTAAAGGTTTATCCATATCCGTAAATCTTGAAGAATAAAAATTATTATACTCATCTTCAGTTACATCATTCTTATTCTTTTTCCATAATGGAACCATAGTATTTAACGTTACAATTTCTTTATAAGTTTCATACTCATCCTTAGATCCATCTTTTAAACGTGAATTTTCTACTTCCATCATAATTGGATACTTCAAATAATCACTATATTTACTAACAATACTTCTAATAGTATACTCTTCTAAATAATTAGAATAATTATCATCTTCTGTATCATCTTTTAAATAAAGAATAATTGTCGTACCAACAGTATCCTTGTCACAAGGTTCAATAGTATATCCATCAGCGCCTTCACTTACCCATTTATAACCTTTATCAGCATTATATTTCTTACTAATAACTTCTATTTTCTTAGCAACCATAAAAGCTGAATAAAAGCCAACACCAAACTGACCAATAATCGAAGTATCTTTTTGATCTTTATTTTCTTCTTTAAATTTTAAAGAGCCAGACTCTGCTATTGTACCTAAATTATGTTCAAGTTCAGCTTCATCCATACCAATACCATTATCACTAATCTCTAATGTTCTAGTATCTTTATCTCTTTCAATAACTATTTTTAAATCATCACGATTTACTGAAACACTACTATCAGTTAAAGAAGTAAACACAAGTTTATCTATTGCATCACTAGCATTACTCAAAAGTTCCCTTAAAAATATTTCTTTATTTGTATAAATAGAATTAATCATCAAATCTAAAACTCTTTTTGATGAACTCTTAAATTCTTTTTTCTTCATATTATTCTATCACCTTCCCAACATCAATCCATTTAACCGGATTAGAAAATTTTTCTATCTCTTCCAAAGATAATTTAATAGCTGAGTTTAAACTTCCACAAGCTGGATAAACATAATCATGTTCTTTCAAAGACTCATCCAAATAAACTATAACGTCATCATTTAATCCAAAAGGACAAACGCCACCAGGAGCATGACCAACAATATTTTCAGTCTCCTCAAACGGAATCATCTTAGCCTTAACATGAAACTCTTCCTTAAACTTATGATTATCTAACTTTCTATCACCAGCAAGAACTATTATTACTGGTTTGTCATTTATCAAAACTGCTATGCTTTTAGCAATTGCTCCTTCCGTTGTATTAAGCGCATGTGCTGCTTCCTTAACAGAAGCACTACTCTCATCTAAAACAATTACTCGATCATCAGCATCATATTTTTTTAAATATTCTTTTACTTTTACTAAAGACATAATCATCACCTTTCAAAACAAATTATAACACATATTTAGCACTTGTCAACATTAAGTGCCAAAATAAAAAGAAGTTACATGACTTCTTAAATTAGGTACTACTTCAAAGTAAATCAACTATCTCTAACATTTCTTCTGTTATGGCATTATTACGTGGATTATTATATTTATTTTCCTCTAAAATCTGCTTTAAATCTACCATTGCAATCTTTTCAAGTTTAGTCAAATCATAAGCATTTTTATTACTATCAATCACATAATAACTTTTATAAATCATCTTTTCAGCAATAAAAGGATGATCCAAGACATAATTATTAACAAGTACAAATGGCTCAAGTTCATCCAAAATAGATTTATCACCTTTTACAAATTCATATGTTCCATAATTTAATCTTAAATATATTTCTTTATAAGAATCAACCACTAGAATATAAACTTTTTCCATGATTGTAGTTGCTTCATCCTGAGGAAAAACTTCTCCCTTATTTATAACATTCATATAGACTCCTCACTTCTAATATTATTATACCATTAAACAAGAATTATTTGCGTTTATCTATTGCAATTATTTACATTTGTTTGCTATAATTTAATTGGAAATAAGGTGAAAATATGAAAAAAAATTTAAAAGGTTTTATAACAATAGGAATTGGTGTATTTTGTTTAATCGGATCATTATTAATTAACAGATACGCTGATATTGACGATGTGTTTTGTGTCGTCTTAATGACATTTTCACTGATTATCGAAATATATGGACTATTCCAAATAATTAAAGACACTTATAACTAGTGTTTTTTTTTAATATGAAGTATAATTATAATGGTGATAAAAATATGTTTAAAATTGCTGTTAAAGAAGCTTTAAATTATACTAGACCATTAGCAACCGGGTTTTACTACTTTGATAAAAAACTAATTCAAGGACTATCAACTTTAATTGTCTTAAATGAAAATGGTGACATCTTAACAACGGCTAATACCGCATCCCTTTTTAAACTGCAAGACGACCTTCGAGATACATATCCAGCAATTATCGACGAGCTTAAAAATTTAAAAGGACGCAAGCTTCAAAAAACATTAGATAGTTACGGAATCAAAGAAGATACTTTAATTGACATATTAAATGTTATTATTGATATAGCTGAAAATCCTGGAAAAGTAAATATTATAAAACACGATTACTTAAATATGGCAATAATAAAATTCTCAAATCCAGAAAAAGTATTAGTTAAAAATTTCCCAAAATTTAATGGTAATTACGAAATTGGTGAAAGCACATGTACACTAGGATTTGCCTTCCCAGAATACTCTGCGTTTACTTATAATGAAGAAGAAAAACACTTACAAAGTGAATTTAAAATCATGAATTTTCCAACATTTCCAGTAGCATCAATCATTACAAGAAATATCTTTGATGCTAAAGAAAACATCTCAATGATTGAGTTATCTAATCCAATTGAAATAGGTATGGAAGGTGCACCAATTTTAAATACCAAAGGAGAAATTTTAGGCCTTGCCATCGGCAACAAACAAACTGGAAACAGAGCACTAAGTTATGGCATCACCACTAACGAAATTACAAAATTTTTAAAAGAAAATAATATAAAATATGAAGAGGTAAAAAATGAAAAATAATCGAGGAAACATAATTATAATTGAAGGCCCACAAGGCGTTGGCAAAAGCACAATGGCAAACTTTTTAAGAGACAACCTTGCTTCATCAAACCTTTATAGATTAACTGGAATCAAAGATAAAACAATAACTGGCTATGCAAAAAACAAAAAAATGTACTTAAATTTACTTAACTATATGGAAAACCTAGAAGAAACAGAGCTTAACCTAATTTTTGATCGTACATTCTTCACAGAACAAGTTTATGGAAGTTTAGGCTTTAAAGATTATAAATTCGATGATGTATATGAAAGACTAGTTCAAAAACTTAATGACTTAGACTATAACATATATTTTGTAGTACTTTACTTAGAAGATACTTCAATATACGAAAAAAGACTAGTTCGTCAGCACCATCAATATCAAGCATTCTCACTTGATAGTAGTATCAAACAACAAAATGCTTACTTAAAACTAGCTAACGATTTAAATATGCCAAATATAAATGTCTTAACAATTGCTACAGATAACTACGAAAAAGCATACAGCAAACTAATCGAAAGCATTCCTATTTTAAAAGAATCAGGCATAGTATATAAACAAGAGGTATAATGAAAAAAAGAATTAAAATAAAGTATGGTAACGTCTTATTAATACTAATTGTTCTAGGCTTAATATCATACATTATAGTAAGCATAATTACCCCGAAAGAAGATGATAAAAAAATGAATGAAAAACCTAAAACAACTAGTAAAGCAACTACAAATACTACAACTTCTGAAACTACAACCACCACAAGTGAAACTACCACAACAACGACTACCACTACAAAAAAAATAACGACTACAACAACCAAAAATAACGCAAATGCACAATCAAATAAAACTGGAAAAACTTCAAAAGGTTATACTGTAGAATATAAAGATGGTGCTTACTACGTTGGAGGTTATCTCATAGTAAACAAAACATATCCCCTAACAAGTACATGGAAGCCATCAAATACATTTAAAGCTGTTCCTAGTGATGGATTTGCTAGAGAACCACTTAATAATGAAGCTTATGAAAATTGGAAACAAATGAAAAGCGATGCCGCTGCTCTTGGACTAAATCTCTGGGCACAAAGTGGCTACCGCTCTTACGACTATCAAAATGATTTATATAATGGATATGTAAAAAGAAAAGGAAAAGCTGCTGCAGATACCTTCTCAGCAAGACCAGGACACTCTGAACACCAAAGTGGACTAGCATTTGACTTAAACACAATTGATAGTTCTTTTAAGAACACCGATGAAGGAAAATGGGTTGCTAAAAACGCCTATTTATATGGCTATATTTTAAGATATCCTGAAGGCAAGACAAATGAAACTGGATACATTTATGAACCATGGCATATTCGCTATGTCGGTAAAGAATTAGCTACTGCACTATACAACGGCGGAGACTGGATAACTATGGAAAACTATTTTGGAGTAACATCAGAGTATGACAATTAATGAATACAAAAACGAAATTATAAAATTACAAAAAAAAGATACTCAAAATGCCATAAAAAGCGGCTATAAAACCAAAATATCTTGGTACAACTATATTAAAACTCAAAAAAACGATCAAATAGCAATATCCGTCATAAACCTAGCAAGATTATGTAACATTAACCCATTAATTACTGCAGAACATTTCGATCCAACAATGATTACCAGAGTATCTCATGTTTTAGCTCAAAAATAACGCAAACGCGTTATTTTTTATTGACATACAATTGTACGTTTTATATAATATATTTTATTAGAAGAAATAACCTCTTCATGATATAATTAGGATGGTGGTAAAATGAATATAACAGATGACTATATAATCGTAGAAGACAGCTTTAAAAAAAGATTTATAAAAAAACTTAGTCTTAAAAATGAACTATATAAATATAAAATAATAACTAAAAGTGAACTAACTAAAAAACTATTCTTTGACTATGACGAAAAAGCAATTTATTACTTAATAAAAGAAAAAAACTATACATATGAAAATGCCAAAGAACTTTTAAATAATATGTATTACATCGAAGACACTAAGTACGAAAATGAAAAACTAGATAATTTAGTTACATTAAAAAATGAATTAAAAGAAAAAAATCTATTAACTACTGATAGATTCTTTATCCATAGTATTGAAAATAAAAATGTTAATATCTATAACTTTATCCACATTGATAAATGGACTAATCATATAATAGATATACTAAAAAAGCATGCTAATGTAACAATCACTAAACCAGAAGAAAAAAACTATAATCATCCCATATATGAGTTTACAAATATTAACAACGAAATCGAATTTATTGCAAATCTCATTCTAACCAAAAATATTGACTTAAACAAAGTTTTTATTGCAAACGTAAATAACGATAACATCCCAGTAATAAAAAGAGTTTTTGCAAACTATAATCTACCAATAAATTTAGAAAGCAATAAAACCTTATATCAAACAGCAGAAGGCTTAAAATTTTTAAAAGATTTAAACATCGATGATATTAATAATAACGATATAAAATCAAGCATAATTAATGTACTAAATAAATATAGTTTTGTAAAAGATTTAAACGAAATTAAAGACATCTTAAAAGATGAATTCAAACACACAAAATTAAAAACACAAAAA
>JAUNFK010000009.1 GCA_030525085.1 bacterium | reverse complement strand
TATTTAATTGTTATTTGATATGTAGCTCTAGCACCATTTTCAGCTGTAACAATAATTTTAATTACACTGCCTTCAACTAAATTATCATTACCTTTAATAATATAGCTAGCATTACTATCTTCAAGCTGAGGAGTAATATTTAACTTATTAGTTCCTTTTTTTATTTCTAAAATATAATTCTTTACTCTTTTACTAAATTCTAAATTATATCCTTCAATCTTTAAATTAGAAATATAATTATTAGAAGAAGCATTATTAATAGTTTTAGTAATAAATATAAAATAAGTTCTTACTAGTCCATCATCACCCTTAACTTTGATTTCTACAACATTATCTCCATTAATCAATTTTATTGTTTGCTTTCCATAATTTTTAACAAACTCTCCCTTATCTATTTCAGGATTAATATCTAAACTAGTAACACTAGAATTAACATTCAAGTAATATTCATAAACATCTGATTTAAAATCTATTATCAAATTATTATTTTTATTATCTTTAACTAAAATACTTTTTAAACTAGCATTGTTAACATTTGCATTTTTATAAAAACGTAATAATACAATTTTTTGATTTCCATTTTCAGAAAGCACTTTTATTGGGACTACTAATTCATTACTATCTTTTGAAAAAGTATAATTTCCATTACCAGTTAACGTTGCAAACTCATTTTCTAATTCAACATCAACAGTAATTTTATCTTCAGTCATCTCTATATTATATAGTTTTTCAGTATTTGAAAATCCTTCTAGAACTTTACCATTTATTTTAATTTCTTTAATATTATTGTTCATAGAAATAATCTTTACATCTGAAATAACTTCATCATAATTTTTTTCACTGTTTTCAGCAGAATTATTTGATTTTATATTAGTTAATTTTATAGAATGAATTCCATCTTTTTTTGCTTTAAATAATAAAATTCCATATTCCTGTAATCCATTTTCTGCAGTATCACTTTTTGTTTTAGCAGTTATCATTTTATTATTATTTGCTATTTGCCAAACTTTTTCATAATTACTTCTTACATCTACGAGTTCTATACCATCATCAAACTCATAGTTAAATGATATTTCATCATAAGAAGATTCTTGATTAATTGAAACACGGCAAATAAACTGATCTTGAATATAATAATTTCCCTTATCGCATTCTAAAACAAATTCATCTTTTGCAAAAACCATAATTGGAAACATTAAAAATGTTAGTAAAAAAAAGAATTTCTTTGACATAATCTCACCTAAGAAAATTATATCATAAAATTCTTATTTATATTCAAAAATATATTTAGTTTTTTTATCAATTCCGTATAAAACTAGTTCTTCATCAGCTAATACAAATACATCCTGTGAAACTTTAGCTTCGTTTATCTCTCCATTACCATCTAAAGAGTAAAAATATTTATTTGCTCTAAGCTTTAAATATGTATTATCAACATTCATTACTTCAAAATCAGTCTTGCAAGTATCGTTTTTATCAAAAGATAGTTCATACCCTGTAAGAACGTTATAACTATCACTCTTATTTCCACATGAAACATAAAGTTTTTTTGTATCATTACTAGGTTTGATTTTATACCAAATAAATACTCCAGACAATACAACTAACAAACAAATTAATACTACCTTTAAAATCTTTTTCATACGATTACCTCATCATAAATATAACATAAATAATATTTTTTTAATAGTGTATTTTTTATTTTCTGTTTTTTAACAAATTGATAATTTTTAAAATAAATTGCCATACTTTTTCAAATAAATTTTTTGCACCATTTTTTTCAGCATCTGTTTTATCTTCAGAAGGAATATCAGTTTTACCATCAACAGCATCAGTATTAACAGGTTCTTCAATTTTCGGCTCTTCGATTTTTGGTTCTTCTTTAACTTCTTCCTCTTTCTTATCAGTTATTGGTTCATCTGTTATATAAGATAACCATTTACTCTTTGTCCAAGTCTTCCAAGGTCTAGCACTTAGATTAGAAACACACACTTTTCCATATTTTATTCCGGAAATCTTTTGATTAGATGTACACTCGATAACTTTTCCATTACCAATATACACCCCACAATGCCCCTTCATATATAAGAGCACTCCTTCCATCTCAGGAAGCGTAGAAATATCTCCTTTCTCACTTGCTGTACCAACTGTTATACCATAAGCATCTTTATCATAACTAACAATATAATTCACCTTTTTATTTCCATAATCACTCATAAAATAAGATTTTATTAATCCCGCACAATCATAAGCATAATAATTTTTACCTACTAAACTTTTCAAATACTTAACTTTTGTATCATCATAATGACTAGGATACTGTTTTTTCTTACCATCAATCGTATTATTTGTAACAAGTCTGCCAAACTCACCCCACATATATACAGTATTTCTATCAAGTAAAGTTTTTAAATAACTCACAAACTCTTTATTCGTTTTTATTCTTATCACCCCCTACCTTCAAAGCATCGTAAGCACCACCTGCAGATAAAGAACCAATCAAACAAAGAACTATCGAACGAAAAATGTTAGTCTCAATCTCTGCAAAATATACAATTACTCCAGAAATAATCCCAATAACTACATTTTGTAAAGGAATATACTTCTTATCAACAATTTTTAACTTCTTACTAATGAAACCTATTACAAGCGTTACCAAAGAAATAACACTAAACGCAGTTAGTTCCATCTTTCTTTCTCCCTTCTAACACGCTAACTCTCTTATCAAGACTAGATGACATTTTCGTAAGTTCATCGACTTTATCTGTAAGTAACTTAGTATTCATATTAAGCTTAGTAATTGATGTATTAAGCTTCAGTAAAGGTGTAACTATTGCTATAAGTGATACAACTAAGCCAGCAATTTTAATAATTTGACTATCCATAACCTCACCTATTTTATTATATAAAAAAAGCACTCATAACGAGTGTTCCTTTAACCTATATACCAAACTTTTTATTAATTAAATCAGCAATACCATTTGCCATTTTACTAATTTCTTCAGTATTTTTACCTTCAATCATAACTCTAATCAAATTTTCTGTTCCACTAGCTCTTATTAAAATACGCCCATCTCCATTAAGCTCTTCTTCATATTTACTAACCAATTCTTTTATCTCAGAATCATCATTAAAAGTTTCTTTTCCTTCTTTAGTAACATTAACGTTTACTAGTACTTGAGGATATTTATTCATAATACTTGCAAGTTCACTTAACTTACACTTCTTTTCACTTAATATATTTAAAACCATAAGAGAAGTAAGTTCTCCATCGCCTGTATTTGCATACTCTTTAAAAATTACATGTCCTGACTGCTCTCCACCAATAACATAATCTTTATCAAGCATCTCTTCTAAAACATATCTATCTCCAACTTTAGTAGCTACAAAATCAATATTCTCACTTTCACAAAATTTCCTTAATCCTAAATTTGACATTACAGTTCCAACAATTGAATTATTATTAAGTTTTCCTTGCTCTTTTAAAGCCTTACCACAAATTGCTAGTATAAAGTCACCATCAATTACTTCTCCCGCATCAGTAACAAGTAGACATCTATCAGCATCACCATCATAAGCAATTCCTAAATCAGCACCTGTTTCCTTAACTTTACTAATTAAAGATTCTAAATGAGTTGAACCACAATTATCATTAATGTTTACTCCATCTGGATTATTAAAAATAATTTCTGCATTAACATTTAACTTTTCAAATAAAGTTGGTGCTGTCGCAGAAGCTGACCCATTCGCACAATCAACTACTACTTTAAGCCCATTATAATCATTTGCTAAAGAATATAAAAAATCTATATACTTATTCTTTAAATCATCATTTCTTTCGTAACTACCAATATTCATGCACTCTGGTAACTCTTCATCTAAAATATAATGCTCTATCTTTTCCTCAATCTCATCAGCAAGTTTATATCCATTATTATTAAATAACTTAATTCCATTATACTTAGCAGGATTATGACTAGCAGAAATCATTACTCCCATATCTGCATTTAAATGTGTTACTAAAAAAGAAACCGCAGGAGTTGGCACAACACCAACAAAAACAACATCAGCTCCCATACTAAGAAGTCCAGAATTAACAGCACATGCAAGCATATCACCAGAATATCTTGTATCCATCCCAACAATAACTTTAATCTTTTTATTCTCACCTAATACATAAGCTGCACTAGCCCCTATCTTCATTGCTAAATTCGCAGTAAGCTCATTCCCAGCAATTCCTCTAGCACCATCAGTGCCAAATAATCTACCCATTATCTTTGCTCCTTATCTACAATATTATCCATTGATTTAACTATCTTCCAGTCACCAATCACACCTCTTACCATCGTAAGTGGATACACATTAGTATGAGTACCAATTATCGTTCCTGGGCATAATACACAATTACAGCCAATATCACTATAATCTCCAAGTATTGCACTCATTTTTCTAAGCCCAGTTGCTATTCCACCATCTTCTTTAACAACAACATTGTTCTTATCACTCTTGACATTCGATAAAATAACTCCAGCTCCAGTATGAGCATGATCACCTAAGATTGCATCTCCAACATAATTATAATGAGGACACTGACAATTATCAAAAATAATTGCGTTTTTCACCTCAGTGCTATTACCAATTACACAGTTCTTCCCAATAATTGCACTACCTCTAATAAAAGCTCCAGGTCTTACTTCAGTCCCTTCACCAATAATTGCTGGTCCATTTATATCAGCTTTCTCACTAATCTTTACACTTTTATGAACCCATACACTTTCCTTATATAATATATATTCATCAGATAAAGTTGGCCCCATTTTCAAAATAAAATCTTTAATAAGAGGTAACACTTCCCAAGGATAATTAACCCCATCAAATAGCTCTTTTGCTATAGTGGCATCCAAATTTAATAAATTTTCGTACTTTTTTAACATTTTCTTCACAGTCTCCTTGACTCCATAATACCACAAACATTGATAAATGTGCACTTTTTTGCTATAATCTTCATTGACAAAAAGAGGTAATTTAAATGAAAAAATTAGAAAAAAAAGATTACTTATTAATTGGAACATTATTTATTCCAATGTTAGCATTAATAATATACTTACTTTGTAAAGGATACATATTTGGTTCAAATGTTGACTGGGCTAATCAGCACATTGTACTACCAGAATACTTTAGAAACCTATTTTATAGTAGTGGTAAAATAATTCCATCATTTGCGTTTAATCTAGGAATGGGCCAAAACATCTTTAACTATTCATATTACGGATTGTTAAGTCCTATTATTTTACTATCATACTTACTACCATTTATACCAATGTATATTTACATGCCAGCAATTTCTATTATCATGTATTTTACAAGTATAATAATGTTCTATATATGGATTAAAGGTAAATACAACACTAAAATAGCTTATATTTCATCTCTAATATTTGCTTTAAATGCACCATTTACATACCATTTTCATAGACATTTAATGTTTGTCATATATATGCCATTTATGATTGGCGCTCTTAAAAGTGTTGACCTATACTTTGAAAAAGGTAAAAAAATACCACTTATTATATACACAATATTATTAATTCTAACAAGTTACTACTTTAGTGTACCCGGAATTATCACAATTGGTATTTATACTATTTACAAAATCTTAAAAAACAACAAAATAGATTTTACAAAACTTAAAAATGTTATATTCTTTGTAACAACAGCAATTTTAACTACTGGAGTATTACTACTGCCAACAGCATATGCTTTAATCAATGGAAGAATAGAAACATTAACTAGCTCACAACTAACATTCTTCGATTTAATAAACCCAATGAAAAACTACGCATACACATTTTATAACTCATACTATTCTTGGGGAGTAACATTTATTTACATTATCGCAATCATAAATGGTATTTTATCTAAGAAAAAAGAGCAAATATTCTTAAGCATAATAACTGCCCTATTTATCATATTCCCACTAAGTAGTTATATCTTAAATGGGTTTATGTATATTGATGGCAAATGCTTTATACCATTCTTGCCTCTAGCAATCTTACAAATTAGTGAGCTTCTAAAAAATATATTTGATAACAAACTAAAACTTAAAAAAATGTTACCATATATACTTCTAAGCGGAGCTATTCTTATCTACTTTGCTCTTGGTGAAAATAACATTTACCTTTTACTTGCTGATATAGTCTTAATGTTAATAAGCTTATACTTATGCACAAAAAAACAAAATAATATCCTGCTTTGCATTACAATAATAGGTGTATCTCTTGCATCATTCATCGCAAGCTCAACAAGCGAAAAGTACATGAAAATATCTGATATTAAAAATATAAATAGCACATCTTACAAAGAACTTATAAATAAAATAAATGATAAAAGTATTTATCGTACAAGTAATGAAGATTACATACTATATAATCCAAACAAGATCTATGACATAAGTGAAAACATAACATCAAATTACTCTTCTCTATCAAATAAATATTATATGTCATTTATTAGAAACATTTTTCAAAATGAAGTTATTAACCGTGATAACACTACAGTAACACAAACATCTAACGTTTTATTTAACATCTATAGTGGTACAAAATATTTAATTTCAAGTGGTAATGCTGAAATCGGTTATACAGAAATTGAAAACATCGATGGAACAAAACTATATGTAAATGAAAACGTTCTACCAATCGCATACGCATCTAATAAAATAATGAGTCAGCGTGAATTCGACACTCTAGAATATCCTTACACAATAGATGCACTACTAAATTACATAATTGTGGATAAATCACTAGATAACGTTTACAAAAGCAATATAAATGAATATAAAAATGGTTACAAAATTAAAGAGATTAACAATCTAACATACAATGAAGAAAACGGACACTACATCATTGATGCTAATAAAAATGCAAATCTAAAAATTAAACTAAACTCAAAAATTCAAAATAAAATATTAATAATAAGCTTTAACATGAATAAGGCTAAAGAAGGCTTTGCTTGTAGCAGTGACATCACTATAAATAATGTAAAGAACGCTCTATCATGTTCAAACTGGAAATACAATAATAATAACAACACATTTGAATATGTACTTTCATCAAATAATGCAATCGACACATTAAACATCGAACTAACAAAAGGAACATTTGATATAGACGATATCAAAATTTATACAATGGACTACAACAAAGTAAGTTCAATAAAAAATAATGTTGATGAAATGATAATAAACAAAGCTAAAATTGAAGATAATCACATCTCTGGTGAAATAACCGTTAAAGAAGATGGTTACCTAAAAATAACTATCCCATATGATGATGGCTTTAAATTATATGTTGATGGCAAAAGAGTTGGTAAAGTATTAACAGACAAAACTTTCTTAGGATTAGAAATTACTAAAGGAACTCATAAAATAGATATTAAATATACTCCACCACTACTAAAAGCTGGAGCAATAACTTCTCTTGTTGGTATTTTTCTACTTATCAACATCATCATATATCCTAAAACAAAAAATAAATTACAAAAAATCAAAAACTTTATTTTAAATCTTTGTAAAAAAGCAAAAGCTTTAATTAAAGATTTCTGTAAAACAAATCGGAATTACATCTACTTATTTATATCACTACTAATACTCGATTTAGCATTAAGAATATTCTTATCAAATCAAATAAGTTTCTACCACTGGTTCATGCCAGTACCAAACTTATTCACAATCTTATGGATTATTATAATTCTATACATAACTAAAAATCTTAAAAATCCATACAACAAAATATTCTATATAATATGCTACATCATAAGCATTGCTTTATTCCTAACACACGCAATATACTTCTCCTACTTCAAAATATTCTTTGACTTTAGTGTATTAAGTGTTGCTGGTGAAGGTGCTGCCTACTTTAGTTCAGTATTTAATAATATAAAACTATGGGTAGTAGTAACAACATTAGTAAGTTTAAGCCTAACAATAATTGGCCTTAAAAAAACTAAAAAACAAACAAAAAATAACTATCTAAAAATAATAATTGCTTTAATAATTTTTGTAATCATTCATAGTATTCTTCCAGTATTCCTTGGAAAATCAAGCACCGAACTAAACTGGGATGAATGGCGTAATCCAAGAAGTATTTATCGTTCATTTAATGACAACAACAAAAGTTTAATGGTTAGTGGTATGTACGAATACAACATCAGAAACTTCATATTCACATACTTTAAAGATAGTAATTCACTAACTGATAATGAACAAAAAGTTCTTGATAAAAACTTTGCAAACAGCACTGAAGCCAAAGAAAACGAATATACAGGTGCATTCAAAGGGAAAAACTTAATAATCGTTCAGTTAGAAAGTGTAGATAACTTCCTACTAGATAAAGACATCATGCCAACATTCTACAAACTAAGTCAAAACTCAATCAACTTTATTAACCACTATTCATTTACATCTGGCGGTGGCTCAACATTCAACTCAGAATTTATGATTAACACAGGCTACTCTACAGCTTACAACTACAACATGAATGCTTACTCATTTAGTAAAAATGCTTATCCTTACAGCTTGCCAAACCTACTAAAAGAGGAAGGATACACATCAAATGTATTTCACATGAACTCAGCAGAATACTACTCAAGATGTGCTAACTATAAATCATTTGGTTACAACGAGTATTACGGATTAAAAGATTTAGGTATCTATAAAGACAATGAATTCTGGCTAGACACCGAACTAATGAAAAACGAAACATTCAACAAAGAAATATTTAAACACACTGGTCTAAACCTATCATACATAATTACCTACTCAGCACATATGCCATTTAGTTCAAGTAAAGGCACTTGTTCTAAACTAACAAATGAAACAGGATTAACCGAATTTGAATGTCTAAAAATTCAAGCAAAAGAAACTGATGACATGATTAAATTACTAATGGAAAACCTAGAACAAAATGGTGAACTTGATAACACAATTGTAGTTCTAATAAGTGACCACTACCTATATACACTTGAAGATAAAACGCTTCTAGATAAATACAAAGAAACAAACACAAACCTAATAAACCATACGCCATTTATTATCTGGAGTAACGGTCAAATTAAGAAAACAGTAAAAGATGTTAACTCTCAATTAGACGTGCTTCCAACACTGCTAAATCTATTCGGAATAAAATACAATGAAGCAAACTACATTGGTAGAGACATCTTCTCTAAAGACTATGATCCTTTAGTATTCTTCCCAGACGGAAGTTGGTATAACGGAAGCACATATGTTGCAAATGGAGAATACCTAAAAGGCAAAAAAATGAATTCTGAAAAAATAGAATACTACAACAAGTTAGTAAAAGACAAAATGAATCTAAATGATGCAGTCTTAAAATCTAACTACTTTGCCAATAAATAAGTCGTAAAACCGGCTTATTTTTTTATTTAAATATTTATAATTAAAATAAAATAGTGTATAATCAAAATATAGGTGCATAAAAATGAAGAAGAATAAAAAGAGAAAATTTGGAAATTTATTTAAAAAACTCAAAAAAACAACACCGGGATTTCACTTCATGTACATCGTTGTACTTGTTCTTTTTATAATGAGTGTAATCTTACTAACATACTCTCTTACCCTATTAAGTGGTATTGAAACCCTTATCAGAGTATTATTCATAATTGCTATGACAACATACGCACTACTATTCTTCTTTATCGGGAGTGCTCTACTAATAACTAAAAAACATACAATACTAGTTATAACAAGTATAATTACAACAATCTTTACAATCGTTAATGGCTTCGGTTACTACTACATTCAAAAAACATACACAGTAGTAGATAACATCAGTAAAGAAGAAGTTATATACACAACAAACTTAATAACTTTAAATAAAGATGAAACAATAAAAACAGTTGGTATGCTAAAAAACGAAAATAGTCCAGAAGGTTATATCCTACCTCAAGAATATCTAGTAAAAAATAATAAAAAATGGAAAATTGAAAATTATGAGTCAAATGAAGAACTAATAAAAGCTCTAATCAATAAAGAAGTAGATGCAATCTTTATCACTGCAAACTTTAAACTTCTATACTCAGCAAATTATCCAGAATTAGATAGTGCTGTAATCATTGATACCTACAGTAAAAAATTAGATAATAATGATACCGTTGCTTCAACAAACAAAGACATAACTGAACCATTTACAATGCTTCTTCTAGGTGTAGACTCAGAATACGATGGCCTAGCAAACAATGCCGCATTTAATGGTGACTCAATCATGTTAATAACATTTAATCCTAAAACATTATCTGCAACAGTATTTAGCATTCCAAGAGATACATATGTACCAATTGCTTGCAACAACAATAAACAAAATAAAATAAATTCAGCTGCGGCATACGGAACAAAGTGCATGATTAACACAATTGAAAATTTAACAGATATCACAATCGATTATTTTGTAAAAATTAACTTTAAAGGTGTTGTTAACTTAGTAGATGCATTAGGTGGAATTGATGTTAATATAGACGAACCAGACTTCAAAAAGAACGGTTCAGTAGATTGCAAAGGAATGGTCTGTGAACAAAACTCTAATCGTGAGTTTGGCGAACACATTGTTTATATCAAACCAGGAATGCAGCATCTAGATGGTGAGCAAGCTCTAGCATACGCAAGAAACAGACATCAATGGGCCCTATCAGACTTCAAAAGAGTTGAACATCAACAAGCAATCGTAACAGCTATCGCAAATAAAGCAAAAACAATTAGAAACATTAATACATTCTATAAAGTGCTTAACGCTGTATCAAACAACATGGATACAAATATGGAAACCAATCAAATGTTAAACTTCTACAACGTTGGTAAAAATATCCTACTAAAAAGCAACTTTGGTGAAGGAGAATTCATCAACATCCAAAAAACATTCCTATCAGGTTATGATCAAACAGTATACCAAGGATACGACATGTATACTTATCAGTACTACGAAGAAAGCTTAGCTGAAATAGTTAAAGCCATGAAAGTAAATCTAGAATTAGAAAAACCAGAAATTATAAAAACATTTAGCTTCTCAGTTAATGAACCATACGAAGTACCAACAATAGGACGTATGTATACAGGAGTAAGAAAAAATGAAACACTACCTAACTTTGTAGGTCAAAATATTAATTATCTAGAATCATGGATAAGTACAAGAAACATAACACTAAATAAAAACTACACCGAAAGTAATTCTTGCATCGAAGGAAATATCCTAGAACAAAACGTTCACTCTGGAGTAATTGTCTCAAGTATATCTAGTCTATCAGTTAATGTATGTAAAAACGTACATATTAACGAACCAACAACTCCTGAAGAACCAGCAAATAATGGTCAAATAGATGATCCAATTGAAGATATGCTAAACTAAAAGTCGCTTAAATAAAAGCGACTTTTTTTAAATAAATAGCTAGTACTATAAGCACGGATTAACTTGGAACTACTAATCTTTGTCCAATACTTAAAACATTCGATTTTAATCCATTTAAACTCTTAATCTCATCAACTGTACTATTAAACATTCTAGCTATACTCCAAAGAGAATCACCACTCTTAACAACATATACATTAGTTTCTTCATTCTTCTTATTACTATAAGGTGGTATCTTTAAAGTCATCCCAATACTTAAATTATTTGAACTAAGATTGTTCAAAGACTTAATCTCATCTACACTAACATTAAACTTTCTTGCAATAGCCCATAACGTGTCTCCAGCACTAACTATATAATCATTAGAAGACTCTTTACCAACAATAAGTCTCTGTCCAATACTAAGAACATTACCACTTAAATTATTTAACGATTTTAATTCATTAACAGACAAATTATACTTTCTAGCAATACTCCATAAAGTATCACCACCCTTTACAACATAATAAGTATCATTACCATCATCACCCGTGCTATCAGCACCACTTATCAATAAAGTATCACCAACATGTAACACATTACTACTTAAATTATTTAATGATTTCAACTCATCAACAGTAAGACCATTAGCTCTAGCAATACTCCACAATGAATCACCTTTTTTTACAACATAATAATTAGAACCACTTACTGGAACATACTTGTAGCCACCATATAATGTAACTGCTCTTACTACCGCCTCAGCATACTTCTTATAATTATTCTTAAGCCTCTCAGCATCAGCTGCATTATCTAGAAAACCATACTCTACTATCAAAGTCTCATTATTAGGTGTATTACGAATTATATAATAATAATCCTTAGAAGAATCACTAGGAAGCCTTCTTTGATAATACTTTCTAACTACCTGTCCACTCTTTTCTAGTTCATTTAAAATACTTGAAGCAAGTTTATCACTATTACGAAGGGCATATATTACCTCTGCGCCTTCGCCACCACCTGCATTTATGTGATTAGATATTACCACAACATCTTTACCATTACCAAACTTGTCTAAGACTACTCCTGGTCTATCATTAGGTTCTAGATCAACATCACTAGTTCTAGTCATCTTAACCGGAACCCCAAGTGCTTTAAACCTATCATACATATACTGACTTATCTTTAAAGTAAATTCCTTCTCAATTATTCCATTGCCAGAAGAACCTTGATCATTTCCACCATGTCCACTATCTAAAACTACCCCTTTTAAAGCCATATTAAATCACCTAATCTATTTTATTCATATAAAACAATTAGGTTCTTCTATCACACTAATTACATAACATTATATAGAGGTATTAATATGACTATAATAGATAAAAACACTGTTGTTGTAACCACATATGCTGAACTTAAATCAGCAATTGAAAGTGCAAACGAATATAATTATATATATCTTGGCGCTGATATAACACTCACTGGCGGAATAACGATACCAGCATCAAAAACAAACCTTACAATTGATGGAACATACGAAAACATAACCTACACCTTCACAGACAGAAACACCCTTAATGTAAGTGACACTATATCCGCTGCAAATGCTGCCATAAACAAAGTTACAGTTCAAAACACGAACATCATCGGTAATAACTACTACGGAATAATCTACGTACCAGAAAGTTCTGCATATAAAAACATAATAGTCGAATATAATAACATCACATATGAAGGCCCTCAAATATGCTTCCATCCGACAGGTCTTACAAGATTTATTAACAGCACAATCACCATAAAAGACACATCACTAACTGCTGGTGGTGAAGTTGCTGAATGTAATCAAATTGAATTAGGCGGAACAACAACAATTACTCATAACTCAAAAGGAAACTCAGCTTTTTGGTTTAGAAATTCACTTCCATCACTCACAATTCTAGAAAATGCTAAAGTTAAATTTACTAGTCCAAACAGAGAACTATTCTATGGAACAACTGCTTTAACATTTCAAATATTAAAAAATGCAGAATTCGAAGTTACCACATATAACGGACTTGCATACGACACATTCGGTACAGGAACAACTACAATTGCTGAAAACGCATCATTCACTTTAAAGCAAACTGCCTATAGAGGTTCCTACCCAGCATGGTACAGTTATGGCCCAATAACTGCAAATGAAAACTCGACACTTATAATTGTTAACAACTACCCAAGTATCAACACTTCCAACTACAATATTTACTTTTCCACATCAAGTTCAGCATTTATCTTAAACAACCCTAAAAAAGTAATTCTTTATAACAGCACTGCAAACACAATTTATACAAACACCACAACAAAGTTTGACTTCAAATTTTCAAGAATCAACTTATTTACCACTGCTATAGATATAACGCAAAATATAAGTGAAACAACCCTACCAACATTTTCGTGGTATAAATCATCCGATATATCTGAAATTAAAGGAACCTTTACCAATGCTAAAACTACTATTGAATCGTCAAGCTTTACCGAAGAAGATCTAACAACCTTACCAGCACTAACCAACTTTAACATTCATAATAAAAAAATAATCAGCATTGGTCTCACTCCACTATTAATAAATCCGGTAACTGATGAATCAACCACCATTACAGGTATTGCTGCCCCAAATTCAAGTTTACTAATTAAATATAATAATGAATCACACATCGTCGTTTCAGATTCAACTGGAGCATATACACTAAATCTAGAAACGCTTCAGCCAGAAGGAACAAATATTGAAATAACAGTTAAAGAACAAAATGAACCTATCTACCAGACAAAAATTATAACAATAGTTTACGTCGGTGAAATAACCATCATTAGTGCTCCAACATTAATCGAATTTAAAATGTCACCAATAAGCAAAAATCCTCTAATATGTCCTAAAACTGAAGATTTAATAATAAAAGTAAGTGATACACGTGCTATAAGTACGGATTGGAATTTATATGCTACCATAAATCAGGATCCCACAGATGATAATAATAACAGTTTAGAACAAGCAATCATATATAAAAAAGATTCAGTTATCACTCCACTATCAGAAAATAAAGTCCTAGTCTATGAAGGCAAAGCAAAAACAACATCACCAGAAATCACAACAATCACTTTTGCTAAGGAAGAAGGCATTCTCTTACAAATTTTGTCATACATTGAAGCAAACACAAACTATAAAGCTGCAATCACTTGGACTATTGAAGAAAATTCATAATTAAAACGCCCACAAAGGCGCTTTTTTAATATCTCCAAAATGCAGATGCACAATCTCCGAATCTATAACTACTTCTTCTATATTTGCTATGAACATAAACTACATTACTATAAAACACATTACCATCACTACTTAACGAACAAACATTTTTTAATCTAAAATAATCGTTACGCTTTTTTCGTAACTTGAAACGTAATAGTACTTTTCCCCTTTGCAGCAATATCACTTAAAGTTACTTTTAGAGTTCCAGTGACAGCATCATAAGTATATGCAGAAGTTTCTGCTTTAACACCATCAATCATAACACTTTCAGCAACAAAATCAACCAAAGTAATATCTAAAACATCCGTAATAGTAGGTGCAGTATAAGTAACCTCAGTTTGATTATCAACCTCAATTGTAAAAGTTAACACTCCATCAGCCCATACCATTTTATCAGCACTTTTAGTTACTGTTAATCCATCTATCAAATTAACAACTAAAACATTTGAATTAATTGATGTTGGCACACCATCATACTCTCCTAACACGCTTACAGTATTGTTTAATTTAGTTTCCATAATACCCCCTAAATATAGATATGCAAACAATCACAAAAATGTTATAATTAAATAGTGAATAGTATGAAAAAGAGAAAAAAAATAAGAGTAAAATGGATTAATCTATTTCTTTTAATAACAATTGTCATATGTATCATTAAATTTATCTCATCATCCATACAACTAATAAAATGGGCCATCGACAATAAAAATACAGATTCTCAAACAAGTAAAATAACTGAAATAACGAAAATTAAAGAAATTGAAGATAACGAAAACACCAAAATTGTAAATAATGAAATTACCATCGACAAAAATGCTCCATACTGGAACTTTATAAAAATGAATATGATTGACGCCGATTTTAATGAACTTAAAAAAATTAATAAAGACGTCAAGGGATGGATTGAAGTAAATGGTACAACAATAAACTATCCTTACGTCCAAACAAATAATAATGACTTCTACTTAAATCATACTTTTGATAAAACATCAAATGGAGCTGGATGGATTTTCCTAGACTACCGAAATAACACCAACTTTGAAGATAAAAATACCATCATATATGGCCACGGCAGATCAAACTCAGCTATGTTTGGCTCACTTAAAAGCATCACTAAATCTTCATGGTTTGATAACACTAACAATTACGTTATAAAAATAGCAACCGAAAAATCAAACACATTATGGGAAGTCTTCAGTGTCTATCATATACCAACAACATCTGACTACTTACAAATATCATTTAATTCAAACGATGAATTTCTAGATTTTGCAAATAAATTAAAAGATAGAAGTTATCACAAATTTAATACAAACATCTTTAAAACAGATAAAATAATCACATTATCTACATGTTACAATGATGATGAAAAAGTTGTCATGCATGCAAGACTAATTAAAATACAAAATAAAAACGCCTAACAAGCGTTTTTTATAATAAGAATATATAACATAAGATAAACACAAATACATTATTAAGAAGGTTTACCGCATCATTATTCATCCAATATAACCCTTTAACTAATTTAGTTGGTTCACCACAATGCTCATATTCTTCAACTTCTTTTTTACACTTAGAACAAACAAACTTCCCTTGCAATGAATCACCTAATAAACTATCCGCAATAGAACCAAACAAGCCCATAAGAATAATTAACAAATAATTCATTGAGTTTAACTTCTCAGCATAATAAATAAGTCCTAAAATAATACCACCAGCTAAAGACGCATTAAGTCCCAAAAAAGAAACTGCCCCACTCGTACCTGCTGGTACTCTCTTCAAAGTAAAAATACTAACTGGCCTATTTTTAGAAAGTGTTCCAATACTACTAGCTAAAGTATCCGCCAAACTAGAAGAAAGAACAGCATAATACATTACATAAAACTTATCATTTAAAGTAAAGTGATATAACACTATACAAATTGTTGGTAACAACACGTTGCTAAACATCTGATATATAGTTCTGCATTCATCATTAGTCTTCTTCTTTAATTTATCACTTAATATCGTTAGCACAAACGTAAGAGCAAGAGCTCCAAAAGCATAAAGCCCACCAAAGTAAGTAATTATTACTCCCATTAACCAAGCAGCAACAATTCCAGGCTTTGTAACCTTTTTCTTCAAAAGTGCAAAAAGTGCAAACACACTAGGTAACAAAATAGATAAATACATTTAAATCACTTCCATTAAATATACAACCAATGAAACTCCCAAAGGCAAAAATAAATTATCTAAGCCTTTTCTATCAAATAACTCTAATGCAGCTGCAACTACACTCACTAAAATCATATCAACAACATTAAAACCAAATTTAAAATAATAATTAAATATAATAATAATTACTAAACTAAAAGCAAACACAGTCGCTGTTCCACTTATTGTCTTATGATTATATATTTGTCTTGACTTCAAATATCCTGCTACTAAAGGAGCAAAACCATCTCCAAATGCCATACAAAACAAACCAACTCCAAATGCTCCATAAAACTCCGGAACAAAATAAGTTACAAGTGCCATAATAAACACACTTATTGGATAATAAATAGTTCCTAAATTACCACTACCATCTTCCATCGCTTTAAATAATTTAAATTTATAAGAAAGTATATTTATCACAATGAACGAAAGTGGTGGAATAATAATATGAATGCTAGTTCCAAAATATTTATACAATATCAAATAGCAAAAAGAGATCATAATATGTATAAACTTCTTTGTAAACAAAGTTCTTAAATTAAATATTTTTCTAAGACCAAAAGCAAGAAGCAAAATAACTATTAAATATCCATAAGTAAACAAATACCCCTTTAAAATCATAAAGCAACGCTAGTTCCTATACCAAGTGGTAATCCTATCAAATAGAACAATATTAATACTACAACCCACATTACTAATGTATAAAAACTATATGGAACTAAATACTTAATATTACCCCAAAGTCCATCTTTATCTGTATTAGTACTATAAAGTTCCATAAACGCTAAATAAACAACAAAGTAAGCCATTACCGGTGTTAATGCATAAGTCACACATTCACCAGCTCTAAACACTAACTGAGCAAGCTCTGGGCTTAATCCCGCATTCATAAATACAGGAACAACACTACCACTCATTATAGCCCATTTACTAACACTACTAGGAAGTAACAACGTAGCAAGTGCACTAAATCCAAGTGTAAGCATTACAAGTGGAATACCTGTAAAATTAGTCTTACTAATAATACCAGCAAGATAAGCTGTAAATACACTACCTATATTAGTTTTCTTAAATATAAATATAAACGCAGAGGCAAAGAATATAAGAACTAATACTTTACCAATATAATCTAATGAATAACTTAATCCATTACATAAATCTTTAACATTCTTAATTGACTTATTAACAATACCATATACTAAACCTAATATAATAAATAATATTGTTACAACAAATACAAACCCTTGATTAAAGAATGAATTATAACCGAATAATTTATCTATATATAAAGTTTGTGAATAATCTAGTAGTGCTCCACCTAAAGGCGCATTTGGAATAATATTATAAACAAATATGAGCAAATAAATAACTCCTGCAAAAAGAGAAACTACTAACGCTCTTCTTTCTGTCTTAGTAAAATAATCTTCCTCATCATCAAGTAAAGCATATTTACCAAGCTTAGGTACAATAATTCTTTCAGTAATACTTGTAACAATACCAGCTAAAACTAAAGCACATACTATCATAATAAAGACATAACTAAATGTACTCATCTGATAATCAGGAGACAATAAATTAGCACTAGATAATGTATAACTCATCAATGCACTATCAATTGAACTCATAAAAATATTTATACCAATACCACAACTCAAACTAGCAAAAGCACATATAATACCCGCCTTAGGATGTCTCTTACCATATTTAAATAATACTGCAGCAAGTGGAATAAGCACTATATAACTTAAATCTCCACCAATAGATGCAAGAATGCACACAAGAGATAAACTAAATGTTACTACTCTCTTACTAACTCTTTTAGTAAGTACATAAAAGAAACTATCTAAAAAGCCACTCTTATCCATTACACCAAAACCAATAAGCGTAATAATTAACATTGATAAAGGTGTAAATGATGCAAAGCTTGATACCGCATTACTAAATATAAATTTAAGCCCACTTAAACTAAATAAATTCTCTACATACACTGAATCACTAACATATGATCCAATATTAGAAACCCTATTATAAGTAGCACTAGCATTGAAAAGAGTAAGTATTCCACTCAAAATAATTGTTCCAAAAATAAGTAAACAAAATGTCATTATTGGGTGGAGCATTACCTTCTCATATTTTCTCTTAATCCTCATGTAAAACTCTCCTTAGTTTCTTCTCAAACTGTAATCTGTCCATCATAATTTCATGTCCACAATTTACACATTTAAGCTTTATATCAACCCCTACTCGTGTAATAACCCAAAGATTAGTACCACAAGCATGATCTTTCTTCATTACAACTTTATCCCCTAAATTATATTTTGCTTCCATTATGCACCTCAATCTGATTATAAGGAATCTTTATATTATTCTTATCATAAGCATCCTTAACAAGAGTAAGAATTGCTCTTCTAACGGCATATTCACTTCCTTGCTTACACTTAACACTGATTAAATAATTTACTGCACTATCTCCAAGTTCATTAACTCCAAGATATTTGCATTCCTTATCATCAACATCTTTTATTTTTTTAACGTCCTCTAAAACATCAAGTAAAACACTTTTAACCTTTTCTTCAGTAACTTCATAACAAGTTGGAATATTAAGCCATATAACATGTTTCTCTTGACTTAAATTTACTATTTTATCAATATTTCTATTAGATACTACAAGCACATTACCATTAAAATCTTTAACTTTTGTAGTCTTTAATCCAAATGAAATAACCTGACCAGTAAAATCACCATATTTAACATAATCACCTACAACATAATAATTATCCATGATTATATTAATACCACCAATAATATCCTTTAAAGCATCCTGAAGAGCAAGACCAATAACAACACTTGCAACTCCTAATCCAGCTATTAAAGAGCTAGTATCAACTCCAAAAATATCTAAAATCATAAGAGCCGCAATAATCAAACATACATACTTAGTAATATTTTTAAATAATACTAAAACTGTAACTCTCTTTTTCTTCTCAAACTCAGTCGTTCCCCTAATAGTAGTTTTATTAAGCACTGAAATAATTATCTTATATATAAACATTACTCCAATAATAACTACAATAGGTCCATAAAACTTTTTAGATGATACTATATCAGCAATCTTTACCCAAAATTCCATTATTCCTCACTCACATCAATATCTAAAATTTCTAAAATACGTGCTAAATCTCCTTCACTATCAAAAGGAATTAAAATCTTATTCTTATTAATTTGAACCCTAGTTCCAATTTTATCACGCATTACACTTTCATAAATTGAAAATTTAAGAGGTTTAATATTAACTCTAGTTACAGGTTGTTTCTTACCAACTGACTTCATTGAACATAACTTTTCAAGTTCTCTTACTGAGATTCCATCACTAACAATTCTTTCAGCTAAAGTAATAATTAAATCATCATCATCTAACTTTGATAAAGTACGTGCATGACTCATTGAAATCTTACCTAAATTAATTTGTTCACGTACACTTTTAGGTAAACTAAGAAGTCCAAGTAAATTAGTAATATAACTTCTACTCTTACCAAACTTCTTCGCAATTTCATCTTGAGTTAAACCTGTATGATTGATGTAATTTTGAAAACCTTCAGCAAGCTCAATTGGTGAAAGATCCTCTCTCTGAATATTCTCTAAAATAGCAATATCCATCATCTGCTCATCAGTAAAATCTCTTACAATAGCAGGTATCGTCTTCATTCCTGCAAGTGCTGAAGCTTTAGTTCTACGTTCACCTGCAACAAGCTCATATCCATGTAAACTCTTCTTAACTATAATTGGCTCAATAACACCATGCTCTTTAATTGATTCAGCAAGCTCTAATAAAGCATCTTGATCAAAATGCTCTCTAGGTTGATATGGATTACTACGAATCTCAGCAACTGGTATTTGCTGAATATCACTTTCACTAGAGTTCTCAACAATATTTTGTTCTATAGTGTCAAAATTAATTTGCTCACTATTAAATAATTGTTCTAACCCCTTTCCTAACGCTTTTCTCTTAGTTTCCATCTCTCTCTATAACCTCCTTGGCTAAATTAGTATAAGCCTCAGCCGCTCTACTAGTTGGATCATATTCATTAATTGGTTCACCATGACTTGGAGCTTCAACTAATCTTATTAAACGTGGAATAATTGTATTAAACACTTTATCTTTAAAAAACTTTCTAACTTCTTCAACTACTTCTAATCCTAAATTAGTTCTAGAATCTAATAATGTTAATAATACGCCTTCAATTTTTAAATTAGGATTTAATCTAGTTTGTGTCATAATAATTGTGTTAAGTAGTTGGGTAATTCCCTCAAGTGCAAAGAACTCACACTGAACTGGAATAATAACTGAATCACTTGCTACCAATGCATTTGTAGTAAGTAATCCAAGTGATGGTGGACAATCAATAATCATATAATCATAATTATCCATAATCGTTGCGAGTGCATTTCTTAGCTGCTCATTCTTCTTAAACTCAACATTTTGATATCCCTTTTCCATAAGTTCAATATCAATACCTGCTAAATTAATAGTAGCTGGAATAATAGAAAGATTAGTAAAACCAGTCTTTCTAACTGCTTTCTTAGCCTCACAAGACCCATTTAACACATCATAAACACTATAATTTATATTACCCTTATTAACGCCTAGTCCAGTTGTCGCATTACCCTGTGGATCAAGGTCAATAATAAGCGTTTTTTTTCCTAATTTACCTAAAGACGCAGCTAGATTTATACTAGTTGTTGTCTTACCAACACCACCTTTTTGATTTACTAAAGATATAATCTTTGTCATATAATATCACTGCCTTCTTTACTTCTATAAAATATTTTATCATATATAACAATATTTGTCTAAATAAAAAATACTATTTTTAATAATGGAAGGCCTTTTCCTTTAAACAAAAAAATCATGTTAATAAAATCACCAAATAATTACAAAAAATTAACTAAAAAAAGATTCTATTTACTAGAATCTTCTGCCTTTTCTATAGCTTCTTTTAACTCTTCATCAGTCATCTTAGTATAGCCTTTAACACCAAGAACCTTAGCTCTTTCTTTTAAACTAACAGTATCTTCGCTAGGTGTAAAGTTATCACTAATATGTCCTGTTTCAACAAGTTCTTCAATTTCCTCTTTAGTAATAGTTTCTCTTTCAATAAGGGTATCAGCAAGTAATCTAACTAGTTTCTCATTTTCTTTTAAAATTCTAGTTGCTTCACTATAACACTGATTCATAATCTTTCTAACTTCTTGATCTATCTCAAGTGCTACAGCATCACTAAAGTTCTTACTCTTATTGTAATCTCTACCTAAGAATACACCTTCACTCTTTTGTTCTAACTGAACTGGTCCTAAATCACTCATACCATATTCAGTAACCATTGATCTAGCAATCTTAGTAGCTTTACTAAAGTCATCACTAGCACCAGTAGTAATCTCCCCAAAGAATAACTCTTCACTAACTCTACCACCAAGTAAACCAGTAATAGTTGAAAGAAGTTCACTTTTAGTCATAATTGCAATCTTCTCTTCCTTAGGAAGCATCATAGTATAACCACCAGCAACACCTCTAGGAATAATTGTAATCTTATGTACTACTTCAGCATCAGGAACTTTCATACCTATTACAGCATGTCCACTTTCATGAAGAGCAATTAACTCTTTTTCCTTAGGAGTAATTGTATGACTTACCTTAGCAGGCCCCATCAATACTCTATCAGTAGCTTCATCAATTTCAGCCATTGTAATAGCTGGTAAATTTCTTCTAACAGCAAGAAGTGCTGCTTCATTAAGTAAATTCTCTAAATCAGCTCCACTAAATCCTGGAGTACGTTTAGAAATATTCTCTAAATTAACACTCTTATCAAATACTTTATTACGTGCATGTACTTCTAAAATAGCTTTTCTTTCCTTTTGATCTGGTAAACTAACTGTAACTTGTCTATCAAATCTTCCAGGTCTAAGTAATGCTGGGTCAAGTACATCTGGTCTATTTGTTGCAGCAATAATGATAATTCCTTCATTAGCTCCAAAACCATCCATTTCAGTTAATAACTGATTTAATGTTTGCTCTCTCTCATCATGTCCACCGCCTAAACCAGTACCTCTTTGACGACCAACTGCATCAATCTCATCAATAAAGATTAAGCATGGTGCAGATTGTTTAGCTTGTTTAAACATATCACGAACACGTGATGCACCAACACCAACAAATAACTCAACAAAATCAGAACCACTTATATAATAAAATGGCACATTTGCTTCACCAGCAACAGCTTTAGCAAGTAAAGTCTTACCAGTTCCTGGAGGCCCTACAAGTAATACACCTTTAGGTATTCTTGCGCCAAGCTTTTGAAACTTCTTAGGATTCTTTAAGAAATCAATTAACTCAGCAACTTCTTCTTTTTCTTCAACAAGTCCAGCAACATCACTAAACTTAGCCTTAGATTCTTCATTTAATTTAGCACGGCTTCTTCCAAAATCCATACTATTTTTATTACTTCCACTTATCTTAGAAAATAACCAAATCGTCGCACCAATTAACACAACAGTTGGTACTACATTTATTAATACAGTAACAAAACCACTATTCTCTGGATTAGGATTAGTAATTACTTCAATCTCATCTTCATCAACATACTTCATTACCTTATCAAGTACAGTCTCAGCAAGAGGAACATTAACTCTAAAACTTTCAGTACTCTTATAATCCTTTAATTGTCCATTTATAACATAAACTCCAGATGCATTCTTTGGTGTTATCTCTAACTTAGATACATCACCTTCAGATAGTTTCTTAATAAACTCATCATAAGAATAATCATAAACTTTATATTGTGATAAATTAAAGAAAACTAACACTCCAATAATAACAATTAATAAAATTGCATAAGGAACAGTTTGCTTTGTATAACTCTTTTTCTTCTTCATACTATTTCTCCTTCTTCATATACTTAAGTATTATATCATAACTTTCATCACTTTGTTTATCAAATTTACTTTTTTTTACGCCAGGAATCCACAAAATATTCCCATCATCATCGCAAAGCAAAGGATAACTATCGCGCACATTTAATGGAACCTTTTCATCAATAAAAATACTCTTAAGCTTTTTAGTCCCGTTCATATTTTTAACACACATAAAATCCCCTGGTTTTCTAGTTCTTACATGAAGTGGAAGCTTAATCTCATCACTACATAATCTGATATAGTAATTACTCTTTCCATCATAAGATGGTACCTCTTCAATTACTCCTAAAGGAAGTTCTATCCTCTTATCAAATATATAATCATAAGTAAAAACTAACTCATCTTCATTAAAAATAAGACTATTATAATATTTATAAACTTTAATCCCATTAGGTAAACAAACATACCCATTAGGTTTTCCATCAATTAAATTAAAGATTAGATTTAAATGTTTATCGTTAATATAGGTAATATCATCACGATACATCTCAGAAAGAATTGTGCACAAAGTATGCTTTTTAAGTAGAAGGGGTAGAGAATTAAACCCATCTAAATCTAATCTATTATTTGAATACAATCTATCAAGTAAAGAAATAACTTCTTTCTCAACATAATCATTATATTCACCTATAGTATGACTGAACTTTATGAATTTTTCGTGAATTTTCGGATTAATTTCCTTTAAAACAGGCAAAACATCTAATCTTATCTTATTTCTAGTATGTACTCTTTCAAAATTAGTATAATCATTCGCATACTTTATTTCATATTTTTCATTATATTCTAAGATATCTTTCTTAGTAACAAAAATAAGCGGTCTAACTATTTTTTTGCCTCTAAATTCAGACTCTTCACTAAAACCAGCATACCCACCAAATGATGCTCCTCTAGCAAGCCTCATCAAAACAGTTTCTACTAAATCATCACCATGATGTGCCGTAAACAAATAGTTTGCCTTATACTTAGTTAATATTTTATCAAAAAAATTATATCTTATTTCCCTAGCCTTAGACTCAAAATTACCATCAATTTCTTCTAAAATACTCATTCCCTCAAAAGGAATATTATTCTTCTTAGAGTACTCTTCTAATAATCTATACTCTTCATCACTTTCGCTTCTAACCTTATGATTAACATGAGCTACAACTACTTTTAGCTCACACTTACGTAAAAGTTCAAGTAAACACATTGAATCAGGGCCATAAGAACAAGCAAGAACAACATATTCATCTTTAGAAATATTTAAATTATTTATAAAACTAATAACCTCTCTCATAAACCCTCCAATCACAAATAGTTTACCCTACAATTAACGAATAATCAACCAATTTTCAAAATTTGCAAGCCTCTTAAAAAATGCAAAAACCTTGAGATAAACTCCCAAGGTATAAGAAACAAATTAACGTTTACTAAATTGTGGTGCTCTACGAGCCTTCTTAAGACCATATTTCTTACGTTCTTTAACTCTAGGATCACGAGTTAAGAAACCAGCTTCTCTAAGAACTTTCTTATAAGCGTCTTCTCTAGTTTGGTCAGCTTCAGCATCAAACTCAACTAATGCTTTAGTAATAGCAAGTCTAATAGCTCCAGCTTGTCCAGAGAATCCACCACCATTAACCTTAACATCAATATCAAAAGTATTTTCGTTATTAGTTAATACAAGTGGTTGTTTTAAATCCATTACTAATGTAGGAAAAGGCATGTATTCATTTACATCTCTACCATTAACAGTAATCTTTCCCTTACCAGTAACTAGTTTAACTTGAGCAACTGAACGTTTTCTTCTTCCAGTAGCAGTAACTTCACTTTTCTTCATAATCTCTCTCCTAATCAATTGTTATTGTAGTTGGTTTTTGAGCTTGTTGTTTATGTTCACTACCAGCATAAACGAATAGCTTACGATACATTTGTCTTCCTAAAGGTCCATTTGGAAGCATACCATTAACAGCTCTTTCAACCATTTCTACAGGATAACTTTCTAACATAGTTTTAGCATTACGAGTTCTTAGTCCACCTGGGAATCCAGAATGATTATAGTACATCTTATCATTAATCTTATTACCAGTTAATTTAACCTTATCAGCATTAATAATAATTACATAATCTCCACAATCAATATGAGGTGTAAAAGTTGCTTTATGTTTTCCTCTTAAAATAGTAGCAGCCTTAGTAGCTACACGTCCTAGAGGTTTGTCTGCAGCATCAATTACATACCACTTACGATCTACAGTTTCTTTTGTTTGCATAAATGTTTTCATAAAATAATTCCTTTCATCACCCAATTATCATTTGACGTCCCAAATCAGCAAATAATTAAGCAAATCAAAATGTACCAATATGAATTATATGAAACCTTGCCCCTAAAGTCAATAAAAACTTACTCAAAAACAAGAAAAAATGTGAATAACTATTAAATTATCCACATATTTTACTAAATCTAGCTCTAACTTCAGCATCCCCTAATATATTAATAATCTCATACAAATCAGGAGTTGTAAGTTTCGTAGTAAGTGCTACTCTAATAACATTACTTATATCAGCAGTGCTACCTCTATAATTATCAGGGTTTTCCTTATACTCTTTCATATTAGAGCAATAACCCATTTTATCAGTTAGCTCTTTAATCTTATTAAACCAAGTATCCTTATCATCATTAATATCAAAATACTCATTTAAATAAGTTGAAATAATTTTCTTCGCATCCTCTTCATGCTTTAAGAAACTAAAATCAAATGCACTATCAAATAATTCATTATACATATACCAAATATTATCTTTAACTTCACTAAAGCAAGCAAAATCTTTTCTAGGTTTCTTCTGCTCTCTTTCAATATTTAATACGCTAATTGTATAATCCTTATGTTTATTAATTAAAGCATTAAAATCAGTATCATAAATCTTAGACCACTCATCTAATCCATCAAATACTTCACTAGCTTTTAACTTACTTAAATAATTCTTAGAAATATTATCAAGCTTATCTAAATCAAACAATGCTCCAGCAGAGCTCATCTTCTTAGGAGAAAATTCAAACTCAGTAAAATCAGCATCAGGATGACCCTCTCTCCACTGTTCGTAGTTAGAGTTTGCGATTGTCATAATTGCTTCAATCAATGAATAAACTGGATAACCCCTCTCTTCATAATAAGTCATTCTAGCTTCTGGATCTAATCTCTTAGATATCTTTCTAATCTTATCTCCATCTTTTTTTAATATTAAAGGAGTATGAATATATTTAGGCATCTTAAATCCAAATGTTTTAAATAACTCATAATGAACTGGCACACTACTCATCCACTCTTGACCACGCACAACATGTGTTGTTCTCATTAAATGATCATCAACCAAATGAGCAAAATGATATGTTGGAAGTAAATTACTAGACTTCATAATTGGAATATCTATATCATTTTCTGGAAATTCCATCTCACCAAATACTAAATCGTTAAACTTGAACTTATTAAAGAAATTACCAGAACTCTTCAATCTAACAGTATACTTCTCGCCATTCTTAATTCTTTCCATAGCTTCTACCGGACTTAAATCACGATACTTAGCATACTTACCATAAATACCAATTCTCTTCTTACCGGCAGTCTGAGTTGCTCTAATCTCATCCATCTCTTCTTGAGTTAAAAAACATGGATAAGCCTTACCTTGACTAACTAACTCTTTTATAAAAGCATGATAAATTTCTTTTCTTTCTGATTGAATATATGGTCCATAATTACCGGCAGTCTCATGAATGTCACGATACTCATACTCATCTGGAGTAATATGATAATGCTCTAACACGTGGCGAATATACTCAACTGCCCCACTAAGCTCTCTTGATGAATCAGTATCTTCATTTCTCAAAAAGAACACACCGCCGCTTTGCTTAGCAAGAACATAATTAATAACAGAAGAATAAAAATTACCAATATGCATAAATCCTGTTGGACTAGGCGCATATCTTGTAACCTTAGCTCCTTCCTTTAAATTTCTCTCTGGATACTCTTTCTCATAATCAGCTACACTTTTCTTTATATCTGGAAATATTAAATCCGCAAGTTTTTTATAATCATCCATAAAATTCACTCGTCTTTCTTCCCTACAATTCTAACAAAATAATCATTTAAAATCAACTACACATGATAATTATTACCAAGCCAAATTCTCGCAACTGCATCTATTATAAATAATGCAAAAATAACATAATACAAAAAATTAACTTTCTTATTTTTAACATTTGCTAATTTCACACATAAAGGATAAACATAATAAATACCAAGTAGTGCCAAAATTCCAAACCTAAGTCCCGGAATAAGAGCAATTCTTCCTTCAAAATTCATAAACTTATCACTATAATCCCATAAACTTCTAAAATCAATAATATAAGTTGCAACAAGTTCCACAAGCACGCAAATAATTGTTGTCTCTACAAATAACACAAGTGGTCTAATATTAACATTACCAACCATTATCTTTTCATCTTTAAACTTATAAAAAAGGAAAATTACAGCAAGACCACCAAACCCATATATTGGAAGCCAAGGTCCCCATAAAGAACCCCTATTAACTAACACATGATCTTCTACTATAAAAAGAAACTCTTCATATAACCATCCACAAATCGCAAAAACGATAAATGCCAAAATATATTTTTTTAAATTATTCACTACTACCACCTATTATTCTTCAGTATGTCCTTCTTTTCCATATTTATTAGATATTGGATCTTTAAACAAAAAGTTATGAACAGGTTCTAAAGTTCCAACCATATAAGTTCCAAATACTATAAACAATATTATAACAGAAACATATTGATAAACAAAACTAAATGCCTCCATATTTACAATATAATTAAAAACATACTGTGAGCAGAAAATAGTAATATAAAAATAAATAATATCAAACCAAAGGACTGCCTTCTTCGTAATTGCTGTGTAAGTATAAAATATAATTGGTATTAAAAACACAATAACAAGCAAACTAGCACTCTTTGCTATAAAATAATTAGGGTTTGCTCCATACTTAAAACCATCTAACAAACTCCACAAAAAAGTTGGCGTTAAAGCAATTTTAATGTGTTCCCAAGTACTTTCATTAACAGCTGCAAATATAGCAACCACCTTATTATGACCACTCATCTCATATAAAAAATGTAAAAGTGTTCCAACAATTGAAATAACAATAAAACCTATCCACATAACTAACTATCCTTTTCTATTCTAAATTTATTTGTAATTCTTAAAGTATTTAATATTGCAAGAAGTGTTACTCCCGTATCAGCAAAGACTGCAAACCACATATTAGCAAGTCCAAAGACAGAAAGAAGTAAAATAATAACTTTTACAGATATTGCAAATATCAAATCTTCCTTAATTATCTTTTTCGTATATTGAGAAATTCTAATTCCTAAAGGTATCTTATCTAAATCATCATTCATAAGAACAATATCACTAGCTTCTATTGCAGACTCAGAACCAATACCACCCATAGATACTCCAATATCTGCTCTCTTTAACACAGGTGCATCATTTATTCCATCACCTACAAAAGCTGTTATACCACTCTTATTAACACTATCAAACTCATTAAACTTATCTGTTGGAAGCATCTCATATCTAATCTCATCAATGCCTAGTTTTTCTCCAGTAAGCATTGCTATATCTTTTTTATCACCAGTAAACATATAAGTCTTAACCCCAAGAGCTTTAAGTTCACCTATAACATCATTAGCATTATCTTTAATACCATCATTTAACATAATAGAAGCTTCATGCTTACCATCAATAACTACATGAACATCAGCGTTCTTCTTACATCCACATATCTTCTTATTACCAATAAGTACTTCTAATCCATCATAAACAAAACTAATACCCTTACCATCAATCTCTTTAAACTTAGTAATTTTTTTACCACTACTTTCACCTAGTACCTTAAGTGAGCTAGCAAGTGGATGATTACTCATCTCTTCTCCACTAACAACAATATCAATAATCTCATCTTTACTATACTTACTACCCTTACTAATTTCTATATTATTAACCTTAAATTCTCCACTAGTAAGCGTTCCTGTCTTATCAAAAACAATATTTTTTATATCAGATAAACCATCTAAATAATTACTACCCTTAATCAAAATACCATTCTTACTTGCTGCACCTATTCCTGTAAAATAAGATAAAGGAACTGAAATCGCAATTGCACAAGGACAAGAAATAACTAAAAATGTAAGTCCCCTATAAAAACTTTCTTTAATAGATACTCCAAAAAGTGGAAGAATCAAAATTACTAAAATTGCTAATCCCAAAATTATTGGTGTATAATATCTACTTAATTTACTAACAGTGGTTTCTAATTTAGTTTTCTTATCAGTCGCATTATCAAGTAACTCTAATATCTTCGCAACAGTTGAATCAGCATACTCTGCACTAGCTTTAACTCTAATAACATCACCTTTATTTATAGAGCCAGATAATACCTCATCACCATCTTTAACAAAACGTAAAGCTGACTCTCCAGTAAGAGCAGACTCATCTAAATTAGTCTCTCCATTTATTACAATACCATCAACTGGAATACGTTCCCCCTTCTTGATAACAAGCTCATCTCCAGCCTTAACATCTTCAACACTTGTCTTAACAATTTTTTCACCACTAACCACATTGGCATAGCCTTGCTTAATCTCCAAAATCCCCTTAATAGACTTCCTGCTATTATTTAAAGCTTTCTCCTCTAAAACCTTACCAATAGTATATAAACCTATAACCATAGCTCCTTCCATAACTTTATCAATACATAAAGCGCCAACACAAGATATAGTTAAAAGCATATTTTCATTAATAACATGACTCTTAAATAAAAGCTTCATCGCCTTAACAAAAGTCTTATATAAAAGAAAACAATAACTAATAATATACAAAATTATTCTTACAGTATCACCAACTGGCAAATACATTCCAATAAAAAGAATAACTAAACCAATAATTAAAAAATAGATATTTGTTTCTTTTTTAACTTCTTCATCAGTACTAACACTCGCATCAGGTTCAACCGCCTTAACAAGTTTATTAAGCTCACTTAAACTAAAATCTTTATCAGATTCATAACTTATCTTACCAGTACTAAAATTAACTACTGCATTCTTAAAATCCTTATTCTTATTTAAAGCAATCTCAACCTCTTTAGCACATCCAGCACAATCTAAATTATTTATATTATATTTATACTTTTTCATCTAAAATCTCCTTTACATGAGATAACGCTACCTCATAAACCTCTTTAACATGTTCATCATCTAAAGAATAATAAACTTCTTTACCAACTCTCTTAAACTTTACAATTCTCTCTTCCCTCAAAACCGAAAGCTGATGAGAAACTGCTGACTTCGTCATATTTAATACATTTGCAATATCACAGACACACATTTCATTAGAATCTAAAGCAAACAATATCTTTGCTCTAGTATTATTCCCAATAACCTTAAAAAAATTAGCTATTTTATTTATTACAACATTATTAGGCATATCCTTTAAAGTTTTCTTAACTGCTGCATCATGAATAATATTACAATCACATTCTAAACATTTACAATCCATATTGCCTCCATCATCATTATAGTTGAATGTTCATTCAACTGTCAAGTGAAAAAATTAAATATTTTTAATAAGTGTTAAATTTCCAGCATATTTAATTTTAATTAAATCATCATCTATATCAAAAGTAACATTAACTTTATCACCAATTATATTATTTATTCTTATTTTGATCTCACATTCAATCTCGGAGTCTAAAAACTTCACCGTATCAAACACCTCAAAAAACATAAAAGGACATGTATCAAAATTAAGTCCAGAGTACTCCCTATTAAGAAACAAATTAATATCCTTCTCTTTTTCAAAGCCAGTATTTAAATTAATGTAACCATTCTTATTTCCATCTTTAAAAAGAAGTTTAAAATTTATATTATAACCAGAGACTCCATTATTATTAAAATTACCCAAAAATGTAGTCTCCTCGGTTACTTCAAATTCTTTTCCATCAATTAAAAGCATTTAATCACCTCATTTTACAAAAATCAACATATTTTTCTTTCGTCGAAATTTTATCAACTTTATAACCATTCATCTCTAATTCTTTTTTATACCTCAAAAAAGAATGATCAATTTCAAATCCCAAAATATTTTTTATTTCTTCAAAACTTAATCTACAATTATCTTTATTAAGTTCTACAATGTAATCCCATAATTTACAATACTTACTCATACAAATCACCAACATATATCTTATCATTTAAACATTAAAAAAACGAGATTAAACTCGTTTAATTATCAACTGGTGACCTATATGGGATTCGAACCCATGAATGTTGCCTTGAGAGGGCAATGTGTTAACCATTTCACCAATAGGCCTTGCAACAAACATTATACACAAAAAATAATGTTTATGCAATAATTTTATCTTTGTTTCAAATACTTAACAATATCTTTCAAACTAAACTTATTACCATAATTTAAAATTGCATTTGAATACACTTTAACTGAAATATAACCAATAAGTGCAGCAGTTAAAACTAATATAACAAGTGAAATAATTACATCACTCACACTAGCAAGTCCAAGCATATATCTTGATGGCATACTAAACGGTGAAGAAAAAGGGAATAATGAAGCAAACACACTAACAGCACTCTTCGAATTTATCATTGAAAAATATGCCAGATAAAATGCAAACACTGAAAGCATAGATACTGGACTATTTGCACTTTGTATATCTTCTGGCTTTTGAACAAGTGAACCAGTAAGAGCAAATATAAGTGCATATAAAGCATAACCTAAAACAAAATATAGTAAAATAATAACCCAAACTCCAAAAGTAATTGAATCTAAATTTATTACCCCCTTTAAAACATCACTAGGCAAAAATGACTTAGCACAAATTACGCCAAAAATAAGCAAAACAGCAAGCTGGCACAATCCAGTAACGCCAACTCCTAAAGTCTTTCCTAAAACAATATTTTTAGGACTAGTAGAAGTAGTTAAACTCTCAATAATTTTAGAAGTCTTTTCGGTAGTAACAGACGCAGAAACTTGACTAGCACAGAAGAAAACCGCATAAAATAACACTATTGAAAACATCATCATTGCAAATGTACTATTTCCACTATCTGAATTAGATAAATAATTAGTATTAAGTTCAAAATTAACATTAAGCGCATCCAACTCATCCTGAGATAAGCCTAAAGACATTAATTTCACATTATAATAAGCACTAGTAACCTGATTAACAATAACCTCAGCATTAGAACCAACTAAACTCATATCGGCTTGATAATCATCAAACATAATAGTATTTTTATCTAAATAAAAACTTATAATCTCATCATATTCATCATTATCTATTGCCTTTTGAGCATCACTTCTATCATACTTTCCATCAATTATTTTTATTTCATACCCCAAATCTTTATTATCTTCTAAATACAATAAATCATCTCCTAAAAGACCATCTTCATCAACCAAAAGCAATCTAGATAATTCATCATCTGCATTAAAACTTTCCATAATTCTAGGTATATTAGTTCCAATTAATATAACTAAAAGAAAAATAATATTTGAAACAATAAAGCTCTTTCTTTTAACCATATCTTTAATTGTAAACTTAGAAACAATTAATAAATCCTTCATTCTACTCACCAGCCTTCTCAATAAAAATTTCATGTAAGCTAGGCTTAACAACACTAAACGTCTTAATACTTATTTTATTTTTAACCAGTTCCTTTAAAAGTTTATCCCTATCAGATGCCTCAGCACCTATTGTATAAACACCATCTGATTCATTAATAATCTCTAAATCAAGCTTACTTAATACTTCTTTAATATCATCATCAGTTTCTATCATAACCTTATTAGTTTCATAACTATCCTTAATCTTCTTTAGATTACCCTTTAAAACAGTTTTCCCTCTATTTAAAATAACTAAGTCAGAGCAAAACTCTTCAATAACACCCATCTGATGAGATGACATAATAATATATTTTCCTTTACTAACAAGTTCTTTCATAATTCCACTTAAAACTTCAGTATTAACTGGATCGAGTCCACTAAATGGTTCATCTAATACAATCAAATCAGGATTATGAAGCATAGCTGTCACAAACTGTACTTTTTGTTGATTACCCTTAGACAACTTCTCAGCCGGACTATTTATATACTCCATTAAGTTAAGTTTTTCAAGCCAGTAACGAACAGTGTCATCTGCCTCCTTTTTATCTAAACCTTTTAAATTAGCAAAATAAACTAACTGATCATAAACAGTACTTTTAGGATATAACCCTCTTTCTTCAGGCAAATACCCAAAATTAACATTACCTCTAGTAACAGATTTACCATCCCAGGTGATATCTCCGCTATCTTTTTTTATAATACCTAAAATCATTCTTATCGTAGTAGTCTTACCTGCACCATTAGTACCAAGCAAACCAAATACTCCTGGCTTTTTCAATTCAAAAGAAATATTATCAACAACATGCTTATTTCCAAAAGATTTGTTAACATCTTTTACTACTAAACCCATCTTATCATCTCCTACACCAAAAGTATATAAACTGAATAGCGATTAGTCAACAAAAAAAGCCACAAAGAGGCTTAATTATTGCACAATATACGGGTCTTCTGATGTACCTGTTCCACCAGATATAACAACATCAGAATTTAAAGCAATCGATGGACGCACACCGCTACTATAAGTTGTATAAATATTTCCTAAATAACCATCAATTACATACATAATATAAGCCGTACCATTATAAACAACATATGGTGACATAGTCCACCAAAGACTTCCACTTGCATTTTCTAATAAATATGTTGAAGTATTGAAAAAACCATCAACATATCCTGCAAATACAATTTCGTCCGCTGTTAATAATCCAATTTTATACGTTAAATTGCCATTTCCATTTATAGTATCATTTACCGTAAACTTAGATAGTTTTCCACCCATATTATCCACCGAGCACACTAAGCTAGAGGTTCGTCTAGTATGAATTCTATTAAATACACCATAAGCTGATCCATTTGCCCCATACCCCAAATCTTTACTACTATCAACTGTTTGTTTATCATTGCACCATACAGTGTCAGCAAGTTTACTTTCGTATGAAATTAAATTATTTTTATACCAAGTTTCCAAAGTAGCAAGTACAGCACTTTTATTTACATTAGCGTGCGTATCAGCATAATTACTAGCTCTCATTTCTCCATACATAAATCCCATATACGTATTATCGTTATTACCGTTATTAAAAATCGAACTCGTGCCAAATGATACAGTTTCACCATTATATATAGAGGAACAAGGTTTTACGGAGTTATTCAAATTATTATTATGAAGTACAAGTTTAACATCTCCTTTTCCTGTAATTCTTACAATTCGCCAGCACTTATTTGCAAACTCCACATAATTATTTTTTACTGCACCTCTAAAATAATATGATGTACCATAATCATCTTCCGTACTTGCCAAAAGTGCTTCTGTTGTATTTTTAGTAGAACCTAAAGTTTTATAAATAAAACTATCAGGATTAGCACTAACAACATAATATACATTGTTCAACCCCTCCGTAGATTTCATAGTTCCTGCAGTACTCGAACCAGCACTTGACAAAGAACTATATGGCAAATATTTGCCTACCAACTCAGAATACGAATTAGCATATGTTTCACTTGTAACAGTTGCTCCATTCAAATTAAATTTTGTCCCATTCGCTTCCCATCCGGTAGCATACGTCACATAATAATTTTGATATTCTGAAGAAACACTCATTTTTTGAGTGGCAACATCGTCTAAAGTATGGGCACTCACTTCACTTCCTGGAACTGTAAGAGGATTAACAACTTCATTATTCATTAATATTGCATCACTTAATGTAGGAAATGACGCCACAACGCTGACAACTATTTTCCCTTTCCAAACTTTATTTAACCCTTGTTCAATTGTTGTTTTTGAGTCTAACCACAATCTTAAATCAAATGATTTTGTCTCGTTACTCTTCAATCCAATTGTTTTAAGTACATAGCCCTCCTCTTCTTTTTCAATTTTTTCTAAAGGTAACTCACTAAGAATCAACGATTCTTTACTTATTATCTCCTTTTCAAAAAAATTTACTTTTATATAATTATCTTTTAAGTAGGAATTATCAGTAATTGTCCTATACTCACTTAGTAACGTAATTGTTGCATTAACATAGCCCTCACAATTATTTGTCAAAGTAAAAGAAAACGGTTCTTGTTTTAATCCCTCTTCATCATTTATTGGGAAAGCGTCAGCCAACTCAATTTTTGATGTACTCTCAGTAAGTGTTGTGCTAAAACAGTTTCTAGTTACTATACTATTATTATCACTTTGACTTAAATATAATCTAAACCAAGCAAAAGAGACTCCAATTATACATACAACAGTTATCAATAATCCATAATATATTTTAAGGCTTTTCTTTCTTTTATCTATATTAACTTCCAGGTTCATATATACTTCCTACCATTCTATAGTTATTATATAACAACCCCCCCCCGTGTCCAGTTAATATTTATACTTTTTTGTTCTACAAAAAAACTAGCATTTAGCTAGTCTATTTAATTTCAATATATTTTTTATTTTCTTGGATTTCTTTCTTTGGAACGGTAATATTTAAAATACCATTTTCAAACTTAGCATCTATATTTTCGATATCAACATCACCTAAAGCAAATGATCTTGAATATTCCCCATAATATCTTTCTTTTCTAATATAATTTTTCTTTTCATCTTTGCTCTCTTCTTTTTTATGAGCTTTTACTGTAAGGTATCCATCTTTTACTTCAATATTGATATCTTTCTTATCAAAACCTGGAGCATCTAATTCAATATAATATTTATTATCTTTTTCATAAATATCACATTTCATTTCACCTCTTTTACTAGGTTTGGTTACAAAGAAATCCTCCAAATCATCATCAAATAAAAAATTTCTTGGGATTAAATTCATAAATCTCATCTTCCTTTCACAATTATAATTATACTACTATTTTAGCACTTGTCAATAGTAAGTGCTAATTATTTTTATTTTCCCATAAAATTATTATGTTTCAAATAATAAAAAAAATACTAGATATCAAAATCTAGTAAATCGCAAATATCATTATTCATTATATAAACAATTAATTTAATATCATATTTGCTTATTTGTTTTTTTAAATAAGTTAAATCCATAAAGCACAAATCTAATCTATATAAAATAACATTTTTAAAATTGGTAACGCCTATTTCTTTTAGATAATTAAGAACATCACAAACATTTTCTTTCATTATACTCAAATTATAAATGTTTTTTTCATCAAAACGACCTTTTATTTCTGCAATATCTTCATTACTTATTCCATATTCTTTCAAATAGTCTATCATATGGTTTTCACCCCACTAGTTATATGTAGCATGCCTTTAATAGTTTCAATCTCATTTGGTTCAAGTGGTGTATTAAAAGTTAACGCTTTAATAATCGCATCTTCTGGTTTAATTCCAGCTCTAACCAAACTATCAAACACTCTATATGTTTTAAGTCTTGAAATCACTTGTCTATCAAATACAAACTCCGTTCTTCTCTTTATCTGTGCATATCTAGTATCAGAATAAATAGCTAAGCGATGTCCTTCCTCTAAATAAAGTAAAATAGGATAATCATTAATCAAAGGAATAATTTCTTCTTCACTCAAGCAAGGCGTCTTTTCTACCGAACCGTAAGAATCTTTACTCTCCCAAACAGGCAAATCATTTTTAAATGCATAAAATATTCGTCTTACCATCAAATCTTTTATGTTTTTTAGTTCATTTTCACCACTATGTACATGTTCGTTGATACCAAGCTCAATGAACTGATCAATAACACCAGCAATATCAAATGTTGTAAGAACACTTAATGCTCCTTTATCATCGCCCAAATTAAATCCATATAACTTCAAATTTCTCAAATTTTTTAGTATTCTATCAGCATCATATACCATTCCTAAATTCTCATTAAGAAAATCAGAAATATTAACGCCTTCCTTTTGAAGTTTATCTATTACAGCTTTATTCTTTTTAGAGTCACAAATTAAAAATAAGATTCCTCTAGACACAATAATTGAATTAGGTATATCATTTTCTTTTAACATAGCCATATTACGTTTGAAATTTTCAAAACCATCTTTTGTAAATATCACAGTAGCTCTTTTTAATAATGAAGCAATCTCTTCACTAGTAAACTTATAATCATCTGTTAATAGCTTAATAATATTAACAAATTCATCCTTACTAGTGCCACATAAAACTTCAGTAACACCAAGATAATTATTGCTACCTATTAATTTTATATAACCATTATCAAATAGATATTTAGCATTATCAGCAAGTACTTTTAAATCACACTTTAATAATTTTTGAACAGTCATCTGATCAAATTTATCTAAATCAAAACCAATTGAAGCTATTATTTCCTTTAAACTTTGTCTAACTTCATGTTCTTCTATCTTACACGTTGGTTTAAACGTGCTCTTAGTCATATCATGATGCTTAAATATATCTACTTCAGGATTTTTAAAATTAGCTCGTTCTAAAAGTCTGCCTTTAATTTTATCCTCGGCAAGTTTCTTCAGTTTTGCTCCATTATAAGCATTTAAATACGTAATTACTTTATCCCAGTTAACATCACCATTACTTGGATTAGCACACCTAACTATCTTCTCAGTCAATATAACATCAGCAGGTGTAAAAATTTCATCTCTATTTAACTTTTCTTTAATTCTTTCAATATCTGAACTTGTTATACTTGAGCTTTCAATTAACTTAGCCTTATCACTAGTATCACTAACAACTTTTTTTAATAAGACACTTATTTTTGCAAGCTCATTAACTTCAGCACTAGACAAACTATAATTTTTTTCAATTGCTGAAGCTCCTTTAATTGCTAGTACTTTTCTCTTAAGTAAAACACTTGCATTATCATCACTGACATAATTAAGTACCTGTTCAAATAAATGCTCATTTAAACATAACCTATTAACAAATAAAAGATATTCCCCCTTTTGATATAACTCAAGAAGTTCTTCTGCACTAGTTATTTCATCATTTAAACTTTGAACTAAAGCCAAAGAAGAAGTAACAGCACTACCATTTAAAATTTGTAATAATAATTCTTTCCCTTCCATTATGCACTCCTATTTAAAGCAGAATTAAACTTACTTCTCAAATCCATTTGCTTTTGATATATATCATCTTCATTTGAAATAACATCTTTAATAAACACTTTATCATTATCACTTAATAAGAAACTATCCGTAAAAATATGTAAAATAAATGTATGTCCTCCAGCAAGTCTCATAAAAGCAACAGACAAACTTCCATTTTTGGAAGCGTAAATATTATAATCCACGCCTTCTATCTTGCTTACATCACTAAAATCACCCAAGCAAAGCTTATCATACACTTTTTTAAAACTATGAAGCGCTTTCTTATCTAGTGAAGAAACCTCATTAACAATACTATCTAAGAAAATAATATTATCACTATTCTTTGGTTTATCTTTTCTTAAAACATCATAAGTTTCAATATACTTCTTTAAATTATTAATACTTTTATTAAGCTCTAAATCACTGATATTTCCGTCAAAGAGTTTATCTTTATCTGTAGCAGCATTTACCTCTCTTGAAAGTTCAATCAAAATAGAAATAATTTTATATGTATTATCTTGATTATCACCAGTAACACTATCTATTAAATACCTTTGTAAATCTTCTGGCTTTACACTATCAATAAGAGTTTTTTCTTTTGTAATAATTTCTTTTGCACTTTCTACTAGCTCATCAAATTCTTTTCTTTTATCGCTTTCTGATGAAACAATAGTCTTTTCAGTAACAGTCAATTTTTTCCTTGACGCAGCAAGAATATCATCCATCTCACTTTTTAAATTAAGTAAATTATCATAAACACCATTTTGAACACCAAGTTTCGTAAGCGTTTCCTGATATTTATTAAACTTATACTCAAGTAACTTAATTAATAAAATCTGTCTTACATCTAAAACATCTAAATTCAAACTTCCAGAAATTTCACTAGTTAGCTTATCTAAGTCGTCTAAACTAGTTATTTCTATCGTAACTTTATCATACATATCTTTATATTTAGCTTTTTTATTTTTAATAATTGAACCATATTTATCTAAAAATTGTTTATCCTCTTTACTCATTTGATGAGCAACTAAATTAAAACTTTGAATATAAAGTTCTTCCTTTAATTTTCCTCTTTCACCACTAGATAAACCTAATGATAATTTATCAATATCACTATAATCAAAAATTGGCGTTTTAAGAGTATCACCATCAAACATCGCAAGAACTCTTTTAGGTAACTCAATCATCTCTTTTTGACTATCAATATATTCTCTATCTCTTTTTAAACAGCTAGCTAAATCTTGTGTTATTCTTAATGCTATCTGAGACATATATAAAACAGAATTACTAGCAGCAATATCAGATTCTTCATTAAATAATTTAATTGTATTTATATTTTTTAAAGTTGCTTCCTTAACCTCTTTTGTTTCTTCTCCATAAATAAAATCTATCATTGTATATAAATCATCCAAAGAGTCATTAGCTATCCTTATTAAATCCTCTCCGGTAATATTTCTTTTATTCAAATTATACTTCAGAATTATATTATCAATTTCTAAAAGCATATTTTTCTTATTTTCAAAATCAAGTGTTTGTAAAGCAGTACTATCTATTCTCTTTTGTAACTCTTCCAAAAAAACTGAAACAGCCTTCATGAAATCACCCTCTTTACAATAAACATTTTAGCATATTATGGCATTTTTAACAAGAATCATTGAAGACAGCACAAAAAACATGATATAATATATACATAATAAATGGAGGTTCATAATGAACGAAGAAGAAAAATTTAAAAAAAGAATTGTTAAAGAAGATGAGGTTAAATTACCAGATCCAAATCCCGAAAAAAAGACTGATAAAATAATCAATTTCTTATCATCTCTATTAATTTTAATTATTATAATTTTTGGACTTTACTTTTTAATGGATAAAGGTGTTCTTCCAAACCCATTTGAAATCAAAAACGAAAATCCAATAATCCCTATGGATCAAATAACAACAACATCAAAAGAAAAAGAATTAAATACCGACCCAAATCTTAAAGTTTATGAAAGTGCAACAACAAGCTGCTCATTAGGTAAAACTAGAATAACTATTAATTTAAAAGACAACACATTTAATTTCGTAACTTATAATGGTGCATGCGATAAAACAGAATATTCTGGCTCATCAGAATATGATATTGGTGCAAACTCATATAAATTAACTACTGAAGATGGAAACATCCTAACTGGTAAATTTAATAATAGAACCTTCGTATTAAATATAAATGGTGTTATCTATGAAATGGAAGATATGAATGCATAAAGAATACGATATAAATGAATTACTAAACTCCATTGACTTTAATGAAAATAAACTTGTAAAGGTTAATGACAAATTAATGCTTACAAACTATCAAATAGAAGTTTTAAAAAGATTTGACATCATACCAGAAAATTATTCAAACTTAAGCAGTATTATCTATGATGCCGAAATAGCCTATGAAGACACAGAAGATGAAGAACTAGATATTATCCTTAGTGAACTTCAAGAAAGAAATTATTACGAAAATACAAATAAATAAAAGGTCACTTACAAAAGTGACCTTTTTATCTAGAAATTTTATTTTTAAGATTTAATAAATATTGTTTACTCATAATTGGCAAAAATGTATTAACAACACTCATAGTCATTTCTTCAGGTTTACCATCAATTAACATATCCTTTAAACTATCTGGAACTTCTTCAAAATAATCGGCACCATCGCTAAAAAGTGAAACTCCACTAATAATTACAGAGTCGTTCATAGTCCTCAAAGTATTTTTCACATACTTGTTAATATCTCTTAAAAGTAATTCTTCATTATTAACCAGCAATTTAAACCATACAAGTCTATCATACACACCATCTTCAATCATAAATACATTATTACCATTAAGAATCTGATACAGTTCTCTTCCATCTAAAGCTAAATGAATAAGTGTATTTCTTATATCAACTGAAGACCCTAAAGCACCACCTATTCTTAATTTAAACGAAACATCAAAGAAACTCTCAATAATATCATCTATAGACATTTCCCCAGCATCATCACTTATCATTACAACATATGGGCTTTTCTCTTCAAATACTTTTTTAAGGCTTCTTAAATTTTTA
>JAUNFK010000008.1:39801-44413 GCA_030525085.1 bacterium | reverse complement strand
CAACTAGGGTTTAAATAAAATCTTTTTACTGTCTACTTTTTGTTGACAAGTTCATTTAACTCTTTCCCATATTTCTTTTTTGCCTTTCGTATTCTTGCTCTCTAAATAGTTCTTCTTCTTCCATAGCTTCTTCTAAGGCTTTACCTGTTAAACCAGGATTATATTTAACAAAGTCATTAACTTCAAGAAATTCTTCGTCAATGTCATCATCATCTAGATACTGTGGTCTATATGATACTTTTAATTCTTTTGGTGTTATGAAATCGATTGCAAACATTGCTAAAGATGCAAATGGTTTTGGTGAGTCAAAAAATACTTTAATAGTTTTTCTTATACATCTATCATATTCTTCTTGAGCATCACTTTCATATTCGTGATTTTCTTGATTATATCTATAGATGTAAGTTAAGTATCTACTGATTTCAGTATCTGATTGATAATCCTTCATGAAGCCAAATTCATCTATTAATTTTTTTACAAAATTATTATCTCTTAATTTTTTTATTAATAGCTCTCTTAAGGCATCTTTATTAAAATATTTTTTTGTACAAGATACTAACGGAATATCGCTGTGTGGTATTTCTTGATAATAGTCTATCCCAGCCTTATTTTTACGTTTGATGACGATTCTGAATTTTGGCAAAGAGTTTTCTTCAACAAGATTCTTTTCAAGTAAATAGTCTAACATTTCTTCCGGGGTATCAAACATATTATAAAATGATATAATATTTAATATTTTACCTGGTGATTTTTTGCTGAAAAAAGGTAATTTACTTAAATCGATTTTTGGTCTTAGTCCGTCTTTAGTTTCGCATGTTAAATAATACATCATGGCATATCACCTCAAGAAAATCTTATCATTAAAAGAAAAAAATGTAAAGTTAATTACATTTTTAATACTTCTACGTTAGGTTTATTTGCTGCTTGTGCTGGCTTTTTAGCAGTACTAGGAGCTTTTTTTACAACTGTTGTTTTAGGTATTTTGTTTTTCTTTTTTGATTTATCTATAATGATTAATGCAACAAGAATTAATAATACTACTCCGGCACCAATTATAAAATATAGTCTAAATGTTTCAAAGAATGATTCTTTTGTGATATTTATTTTATAAGATATTAATGTTCCATCTTCTGCTTGAACATCTACTTTGATAACACTACCATTTTTGATATCAGTGTTACCTGTTATAACGTATTTAGCGTTTGCATCGTTGGGTGCAGCTGTTACGGCAATTGTGCTTACATTGTATTTTACTTTTAATTCATAAACAGTTTGAGTTTGAGAAAAGCCAATGTTGTATCCAGATAATGTTAAAGTTTTTAGTGTAGCATCTTTGCTAGCAGTAGTTATTTCTTCGCCTTCTTTTAGTCTTGTAACTTTAATTGTATAGACTGATGTAAGAGTGCCATCAGTTAATTTTATTTCGATATCGTTTTCGCCTACTTCAAGATTAACTTCTTGTGGATACTCTAAGGTTACATTTTCGTTTGCTGCTTCAGCAGTGATTTTTAAATTTTCAACTTCATAAAGAACTTTAAGTTCATAGTTGGTTTTAAATTTACTAAAATCTATTTTTTGATTTTCGATATTTAAAGATTTTAAGTAAAGTTTCATATCAGATATACTTGTAGTAGTCGTTGTTTGCTTTGTTGTTGTAGTTGTAGTTTTGGTTGTTGTTCCACCTTGTTTTGTTGTAGTAGTGGTGGTTTCTGGAGTAGCACTTGCGTCTATCCAGCAGGCATATAAAGTAGTATCTTTACTTACTGAATATGTTGTTTTACTACCAGTTGTACATGTCTTTGCTCCACCCCAACCTGTAAATGTTTTGCCTTCTCTTGTCGGATCTTTAAGGTTGCTTAGTTTAACATTGCATTTGCTTGACTTTGTAGTACATGTTAGCACTTCATAGGTTCCAGTTCCTCCATTAACATCTAGAACAACTTTGTATGTTTTAGAAGGAGCTGTTGTTGGTTTTGGATTTAGTGTAACTAGTCTTTTAATGTCTCGTTCGCTTGATTTCGTACCATCACTGTAGATGTATGAAGATGCTTTGATTGTGATCTCAACAGTTGTACTGCTTGCTACTTCTTGAGTATCAAAGTGTAAGTAACCAATTTTTGATGCACCTACGTTGTTGTCGTTTCTAAGATATAAATCATTGCCGGCACTTAAATTTTTATATGTTCCGTCGTAGATACCTGTATATTTTAGGGTTGATGGAACAGTTAGAGAGCCAGAAACACTTTTATATGTATCTGTTACAACAAGTTCACAAGATAGTGTATTTCCTCCAGTAATACTGCTTGGACAGATAAGACTGATTTCAGCATTTACTATTTTTGGAGCAAATATAAGACAAAATAACGCTAAAAAATATTTTAATTTTTTCATAATACGCCTTCCTATTCTAAAATTATTTTAGCATAAGTTATCATGAAAAACAATGTATTTATTTTTAAGTTATGGATTTTAATAAATAAAAAAACTAGATTACTCTAGTTATTTATAAATGGTAGCGGCGGAGAGATTTGAACTCCCGACCTGCCGGGTATGAACCGGATGCTCTAGCCAACTGAGCTACACCGCCAAAATCAAACTTGCACTAATAATATATCAAATTTTTATTTGTAGTGCAAGTGGTTTTAATTAATTTTCTTCTTTTAGATCATTTTCTGTTAAATACTTTGTTGTGTTATCTTCGAAGAATAATTTTACGCTTATTCCAATAACATATCCGTATTTATTAAACATTGTTATTGAATACTGATTTGTAATTTTTGTTTCGAATTTTGAACTGAAGTCTGTGCTATTTATTTCTAGGAATTTTGCTTCGTATTCGTCACTGTCACTTGATACTGCTTTTGGGAATTTATAAGTATATGTTTTGTTCCAATCTTTATCTTCTGGCGTCATTGAAGCTACTTCATCATCAGATTGTTTTTTTGATAGTAATGATTCGGTTTCACTTACGTTTAGGATGACATCTTTACTTACTTTATTGCCATATTTATCTTCAACAATTATTTCAAGATTATATGTTCCGGCTTTTTCATTTAGCTTTGCATAAGAGTCTTTTTTATATGTTGTTTTGCAAGGTAGTGATAAGTCTTCGCATTTGTCTAGGAATTCGTAAGGTTCAAATGCTTCATTAACTCCAACAGTTATTTCTTTTACAGTTACTTCTGGGGCTGTTGTATCTTTAACATATATTTTGCCTTTTTTAGTAGTATCGCCTTTTTTGAGTTTATAGCTGTATTCACCAACCATGTAAGTATTACCTTCTTCATTTGTAAGGTTTTCAGGGAGCGTTAATTCATATCCTTCTACTGCACCAGTTGCATAATCAGTCACGTTATTACTTGGTTTACTTCCTAGCTCAATTGTTATGTCCTTTGTTTTGATTACTTTAGCTTGGTATTCTTTATAAAAATGGTATCCAATGGCACCAGCTACTATTAAAATTATTATTATAAAAATCGTTACCCATTTTGGGTTTGATTCTTCAAAGTAAAAATCTTGATCCATTTATATCCACCTCGCAAAATATATATTTCTGGTATATCCATTTTCATACGCTTCATAAAGGTTAAGTATGCCGTCAATAAGGCCTTTTGTAATATCTTCTGTATCATCTATCTCGATGTTTACACATTTATTTTGGATTTCTTTTCTAAATAAGTAGTCTTCTATGTATTTACTAATAATTAAGTCTATTTTTTCTACTTTAGCAAGTTCACTTTCATTAGCTGGATCGATGCTAAAGATGTATTCTTTATATAAACTGATTAATTTTGATGATATTGCATCATCTTCATATATTTCAAAATCTAATATTTTATAAAAATGCGGGCAGTGTTTTAAAATGATTTTTTGTTTTTTCATATGTTTCACCTATCCTCTACAAAATTATAACATAAGTTTAAAAAAAATACACTATGTTAGTGTATTTCGTGACCACATTTAGAACAGAATTTGCCACCTGTTAATTCAGCACCACAGTTAGTACAGAATTTTGCGTTTTTAGATGCAGTTTTTTTCTTTGCAGTTTCTTTTACATTTGATGCAGCACTATTAACTTTTTCTTCTGGAATTACTCCATATGGGCTAACTTCACATTCAGTAAATTTACTATCTCCAAATGCAAGAATTGGTATAAAGATAATTGGTAATAGGGTAAGTCCGATACCAAAACCAACTGGATCTTTACCCATCTTTTTACTTAGATTATAGTAAATGCAGAATTTAGCAAATAGTACAACTAAGCTTATAATAAATCCGATTCCTGCAGTATTTGTTAATAAAGAACCTACTACTAAGATAAATATTACCCACCATTTAATACCAGTTATTTGTAGTAATACATAATCTCTATATATAGGGATAATGCCTTCCCAACCTTCTCTACCACATTTTTTATAAAGTTTCCAAGACGCTACTATATAAAGTACTAAAATTGGTAAACATATTAACCCTAGTATGATTAATGTAATTAAACTTGCTGCTAATAAACCTTCGAACATTTTTCTTCCTCCTTTCTAATCTATATTAAGTATATAATATTTTTTTACTGATTACAACTTGAAAAAATACTACTCTTCAGTAGTCTCTTCAA
>JAUNFK010000008.1:0-39791 GCA_030525085.1 bacterium | reverse complement strand
TCTTCAACATAGATCCAACCGACAACATCTTCATTCTTTTCATGGTATTCATTAACCTTTTTAAGGTCAATCTTCATTTCATAATCATATGAAACCTGTGTTGTTGTTTCTTCAGTTGTTTCTGGAGTTTCATTTACTTCTTCTGCATCATTTACTTCGTTTTCAATTTCTGCGTCATCAATAAATTCTTCTTCTAAAACTTCTGATGGTTCATCACCCATATATTCTTTTGATAATTCAATTTCGATATCTGAGTATCCTTTAGCTCCAGTTCCTGCTGGGATTAGTTTACCAAGGATTACGTTTTCTTTTAAGCCTTTTAATTCATCAACTTTACCTTTAATAGCAGCGTCAGTAAGAACTCTTGTTGTTTCTTGGAATGATGCAGCTGATAGGAATGAATCAGTTTCTAAGCTTGATTTTGTAATACCAAGGATAATTGGATAACCTGTTGCAGGTACTTTTCCTTCAAGGATAACTGGTTTGTTCTTAGCCATGAATTTTCTGATTGATACAGATAGTCCAGCAACTAAGTCAGTGTCTCCAGCATCAGTTATACGCATTTTATTAATCATACGGCTTGCGATTACTTCAATATGTTTATCAGCAATATCAACACCTTGTGATTTAAATACTTTTTGAATTTCTCTTAAAATATATTCTTGAGTAGTTATAGCATCAGTAACAGCTAGTAATTCTTTTGGTGAAATAGTTCCTTCAGTTAATCTATCACCAGCACTAACTTCCATACCTTCTTCTACTCTTAGTTTAGCACCATAAGTAGTTGTATGTTTACGAGAGTCAGCATCATTCATGATAGTGATTTCCCATTTACCGTTAGAGTCTTCAATCTTAGTAATCTTACCAGTAATTTCAGCAATAGTTGCTTTACCTTTCGGATTACGAGCTTCGAAGATTTCTTCTACACGAGGAAGACCTTGTGTGATATCTTCAGCCCCTGCTACACCACCTGAGTGGAATGTACGCATTGTAAGCTGTGTACCTGGTTCACCAATTGATTGAGCTGCCATAATACCTACAGCTTCACCGTTTTCAACTAAGTTACCAGTTGCTAAGTTGTTACCATAACATTTTTGACAAATACCTGTTTCACTACGACAAGTAAGTACGCTTCTGATTTCAACACTCTTGATACCAGCTTTAACGATCTTATTAGCGATAGTTTCAGTAATTTGTTCATTTTTATCAACGATAACTTCTTTAGTTTCAGGGTTAATAACTTTCTTAGCAGTATAACGACCGATAATTCTTTCAGATAGACTTTCAATAACTGATCCGTCTTTATCATCAATAAAGTCACTTACTACTAGGCCACTCTTGCATCCACAATCTTCTTCTTTAATAATAATATCTTGAGCAACATCTACTAAACGTCTAGTTAGGTAACCAGAGTTTGCAGTCTTAAGGGCTGTATCGGCAGTACCTTTACGAGCACCGTGAGTGTTGATGAAGAATTCGTTTACTGAGTGTCCTTCATATAGAGATGTTGTAATTGGAATTTCAATTGAGTCACCATTTGGTTTAGCCATAAGTCCACGCATACCGGCCATCTGTGAGAACTGGTTAAGTGAACCACGGGCACCAGAAGTCATCATCATGAAGATTGGGTTACGAACATCTTCTTCGGCAATCTTCTTAAGTTCTTGTTGAACTTTTCCGTTTACAGCATTCCAAGCGTCACATACTGAGTTATGTCTTTCTTCATCAGTAATAAGACCTCTTTGGAATTGTTTATTAATTTTATTAACTTTTTCTTGCCCTTCAGCAACAAATTCTGCTTTATGAGTACTTGTCTTGATATCGAATAAACTGAATGTAATACCAGAGATTGTAGAGTATTTGAAACCTAAATCTTTAAGTCTATCTAACATCATTGATGTTTCAGTTGTTTTGTATCTTCTAAATACTTGAGCAATGATTTGTTGTAAAGTTTTCTTAGCAAATGCTCCAGCTACTGGCATAGCAGCTATAGCTTCAGGAATATTAGTTCCTCTTTCTAAGAAATACTTGCTTGGAGTAATTCCCTCAATGTTATCTTTTGTTGGTTCATTAATATAAGGGAATGTATCTGGTAAGATTTCATTAAAGATTAACTTACCAGCTGTTGTTACTAAATATTTATCTTTAACATCATCTGTAAATAATTTATATTTAAATGATGATACTGGAACAGCAATTCTAGTGTGAAGTGTTATTTCTCTTCTTTCATAAGCCATAATTGCTTCGTTAGAGTTTTTATAAACTTTACCTTCATTTTCTTCTCCAGCATATTCTACTGTAATATAGTAGTTACCTAAAACCATATCTTGTGATGGAGTAACGATTGGTTTACCATCTGATGGTTTAAGGATATTGTTAGCACCAAGCATTAAGATTCTTGCTTCAGCTTTAGCTTCTTCTGATAGTGGTACATGGATAGCCATTTGGTCACCATCGAAATCGGCATTAAATGCTGCACAAACTAATGGGTGAAGTCTAATTGCTTTACCACCTACTAGTTTAGGTTCGAATGCTTGAATACCTAATCTGTGTAGTGTTGGAGCACGGTTAAGCATTACAGGATATTCTGTAATAACATCCTCTACAACATCCCATACACAGTCATCTTTATTATCAATAAGCTTTTTAGCACCTTTAATGTTATGAGCTAGACCACGAGATACCAAACCATTAATTACATGAGGTTTGAATAACTCTAAAGCCATATCTTTTGGAAGACCACATTCATACATTTTAAGGCTAGGCCCTACAACGATAACAGAACGACCAGAATAGTCAACTCTCTTACCTAATAGGTTTTGACGGAAACGTCCTTGTTTACCTTTTAACATACTTGATAATGACTTAAGTGGTCTATTACCGGCACCAGAGATGCTTCTACCTCTTCTACCATTATCAAATAATGTGTCTACAGCTTCTTGTAACATACGTTTTTCGTTTTGAACGATAATTGATGGAGCACCTAGTTCTAATAATTTTTTAAGACGATTATTACGGTTAATAATACGACGATATAAATCATTTAAGTCACTAGTAGCAAAACGGCCACCATCAAGTTGAATCATTGGACGAAGTTCTGGAGGTATTACAGGAATAACATCTAGAACCATCCATGATGGTTTATTTCCAGAAGTTTGGAAAGCTACTAAACAATCTAATCTCTTAACAAGACGGATACGTTTTTGGCCAGTAGCACCATCTAATTCTTTATTTAATTTTTCAATTTCAGCATCAACATCTACTTCTTCAAGTAGTTTTTTGATTGCTTCAGCACCCATACCTACTTCAAAAGTATTTCCATATTTTTCATAGTAAGCACGGTATTCTTTATCTGATAGAGTTTGTTTTTTCTCTAAAGGAGCAGATCCTGGATTAATTACTACGTAACTAACAAAGTATAAAACTTCTTCTAGGTCTCTTGGAGACATATCTAGAACTAGGCCCATCTTAGATGGAACGCCTTTAAAGAACCAAATGTGTGAGCAAGGAGAAGCAAGCTCAATGTGTCCCATACGTTCACGACGTACTTTAGAACGAGTTACTTCTACTCCACATCTATCACATACAACGTTTTTATATCTTAATCTCTTATATTTACCACAAGAACATTCGAAGTCTTTTGTTGGTCCAAAGATCTTTTCACAGAATAAACCATCTCTTTCTGGTTTTAATGTACGATAGTTGATGGTTTCTGGTTTTTTGATTTCACCATAACTCCAGCTTCTGATTTTTTCAGGGCTTGCGATTCCTATACGAATTCCTTTAATATTATTTACTTCGATCATTATAGTTCATCCCCTTCTAGATCTTCTTCTAGTTCTTCTAAATCTTCAGATGTTGGTTCTTCGTCAAAATCTTCATCATCTTCAAAGTCTTCTTCGTCTTCAAAGTTTTCTGCTGGTTCTTCTTCAGTAACTTCAGGAGTTTCTATACTCTCTTCTTTACCTTTGATAGCACCAGTTCTTGCATCTATTTCATCAATAGTGATTGCATCACTTGTTTCGTCCTCAGCTTCTTCTAGTTCTTTTAGTTCATGAGTAACATCGTTGTTATCAATAATTTGAACATCTAGTCCTAGAGCTTGGAATTCTTTAATTAATACTCTAAATGATTCTGGCATACCAGCGCCTTTAACTGTCTTACCTTTAACTAAAGCTTCATAAACTTTAACACGTCCTAGAACGTCATCTGATTTAACAGTTAGGATTTCTTGAAGTACATGTGCTGCACCATAAGCATATAGTGCCCAAACTTCCATTTCTCCGAAACGTTGTCCACCAAATTGTGCTTTACCACCTAAAGGTTGTTGAGTAACTAATGAGTAAGGACCAGTTGAACGAGCATGAATCTTATCATCAACCATATGGTGAAGTTTGATCATGTACATTACACCGACTGCTACTCTATTTTCGAATGGTTCACCAGTGCGTCCATTAAATAGAACTGTTTTACCATCTGGTTCCATTCCAGCTTTAGCCATTTCTTCACTTATTTCATCAACTGTAGCTCCATCAAATACTGGGGTTGCATAATGAAGTCCAAGTTTTTTACCAGCCATACCTAAGTGTAGCTCTAGGATTTGTCCTAAGTTCATACGTGATGGAACACCTTGTGGATTTAGTACGATATCTACTGGAGTACCATCTGGTAAGTAAGGCATATCTTCTTCTGGAAGAATTAAACTTACAACACCTTTGTTTCCGTGACGTCCAGACATTTTGTCTCCGACTTGAATCTTACGTTTTTGAATAATATATACACGAATTACTTTACTTACGCCAGCTGATAATTCGTCTGAGTTTTCTTTAGTATAAACCTTAACGTCATGAATAATACCATCTGCACCGTGAGCAACTCTTAGAGATGTATCTCTAACTTCACGAGTTTTCTCACCAAAGATTGCATGTAATAGTTTTTCTTCACTTGTTAATTCTTGCATTCCTTTTGGAGTAACTTTACCAACAAGAATGTCTCCTTCATGAACTTCTGTACCAATCTTAATAATACCATTAGCATCTAAGTTTTTACGAGCTTCTTCTGAAACATTTGGAATATCTCTTGTAATTTCCTCAGGTCCTAACTTAGTATCACGACAATCAATATCATAATGTTCAATGTGTAATGATGTATAAACATCATCTTTAACTAATTTTTCATTTAATACAACAGCATCTTCATAGTTATAACCATTGCATGTCATGAATGCGATAACCATATTCTTACCTAAAGCAAGTTCTCCTTTATCTGTAGATGGTCCATCAGCGATTACTTCACCACGATGTACTTTATCTCCAGCTCTAACGATTGGGTTATGAGAGAAGTTACTTTCAGCATTACTTCTTTCAAAGTTAGCTAGGTAATATTCATCTTTACCTTTAGCATTTTTAACAATAATCTTTTTAGAGTCAGCGTACTCTACTACACCATCTGCTTTACAAACGATTGTAGATCCAGAATCACGAGCAGCTACATATTCAACTCCTGTACCAACAATTGGTGCTTCAGTTTTAAGTAGTGGAACTGCTTGACGTTGCATGTTTGAACCCATTAGGGCACGTTTTGCATCATCGTGATCTAAGAATGGAATACAACTTGTTGTAACAGAAACGATTTGGCTTGGTGATACATCTACAAAGTTAACTTTGCTTGAATCAACCATAACGTTTTCACCGTTTAAACGAGCAATTACTTGTTCTTCTGTAATATTGTTATCTTTATCAACTTTAACTGTTGCTTGACTAATGAAGTAATCTGCTTCTTCGTCTGCTGTTAAGTATACAACGTCATCAGTAATATGTTTATTAACTACTTTTCTATATGGAGTAGTAATAAATCCGTATTCATTTAGTTTAGCATAAGATGCTAGTGATGTAATAAGTCCGATGTTTGCTCCTTCTGGAGATTCGATTGGACAAATACGTCCGTAGTGTGAAACGTTAACGTCACGAACTTCCATACCAGCTCTTTCACGAGAAAGTCCTCCTGGCCCTAAACTACTTAAACGACGTTTATCAGTAAGTTCTGCAATTGGGTTAATTTGATCCATGAACTTAGATAGCTGTGATGAACCAAAGAATTCTTTTAATGCAGCTGTTACTGGTCTAATATTAATTAATGTTTTTGGTGTAACTGTATCGATTTCTTGAGTAGTCATTCTCTCACGAATAACTCTTTCCATACGAGCCATACCAACTTTAAATTGATTTTGAATTAATTCTCCTACTTGACGAACACGACGATTTCCTAAGTGGTCAATCTCATCAATGTTACCAATATTATCAAGTAAGTTTAGATAGTAACTAATTGATGCGTAGATATCACTAATTGTAAGTCTCTTTTCATCAATTGTATTATCGTTACCAATGATTTTGATTGTTTTAGTTTCATCGTTTTTATCAACTACTAAAACTTCAGTTATTTTGTTATATGTATCTAAATCTTCGTTAATAGATACTTCTTTTGTGCACATACCTTTTTCGAAGTATGGTCTTAATTCTTCAAGACGAGCTTTGTCAATTACTTCGCCTTTAGTTGCTACTACTTCACCATCAAACTTTAGGTTTTCAGCAAGAGTGCATCCAAGTAGACGATCTAATACGTTTAATTTTTTATTAAATTTGTAACGTCCAACTTTTGCTAGATCGTATCTGAAACGGTCAAAGAAACGAACTATTAATTGGTTCTTAGCACTATCAAGTGTTGCTGGCTCACCTGGTTTTAATTTTTCGTAAATTTCAATAAGTGCTTCGTCAGTATTTTTTGTACTATCTTTTTCTAGTGTGTTATCAATGAATCTGTTTTCACCAAATACTTCTTTAATAGATTCATCACTAGATAAACCTAATGCTCTTAAGAATGTTGTAAATGGAACTTTTCTTGTACGGTCAATACGTACATAGATAACGTCACGAGCATCAAGTTCGAATTCTAACCAAGTACCACGGTTAGGAATCATTTCACCGGATACAACAGGTCTACCATTCTTATCGATTTCACGTTTGAAATAGATAGATGGACTTCTTACTAATTGTGATTGAATAACTCTTTCTACACCGTTAATAATGAAGGTACCAGCTTCAGTCATTAAAGGCATATCACCAAGGAAGACTTCTTGTTCTTTAACTTCACCTGTTTCATGTATAAATACACGAGCTTCTACTTTTAAAGGCGCTGCAAACGTTACCATACGTTCTTTAGCTTCTTTAACTGAGTAGCGAGGCTCATCAAAAGAATAATCACCAAATTCAAGTGATATATTTCCGGTGAAACTCTCAACTGGGAATAAGTCATCGAAAACTTCCTTTATACCGCTTTCTAGAAACCACTGATATGATTTCTTTTGAATGTCTAATAGATCTGCTAGTTCAAAGTTGTTAATTGTTTTAGAGAAAGTTGCTCTTTCCCTATGGTCACCAAATTTTGCTATTTTGTATGCCACTAAATTTCACCCCAAACAATATATTTTTTAGTATGTATTCTCATTTCTAGAGAGATACAACTCCAATTTAAAATTATACTAGATTATATGGTGAACTGTCAACGCTAAATATGACGAAAACTTCAAAAAAAGCAATCTTTTTTAAGGTTGCTTAATAATTTGATTAATTTTTCTTGGCCATAACGATATAATAACCAGCATCTTTTTTGATTACTTTTGTTTCATGCTCTTTTGATATGTTTTTAATAACTGTTTTTACGCCATGATTATTTCTCATAATAAACCACAGCTCGCCATCTGGATTTAGATGGTTAAATGAATCATTAATAATGGTTAAGTATACGCTCTTCCCTGCTCTTATTGGAGGATTAGATATAATGATGTCATAACTCTTGGTGATGTTTTCATAAATATTACTATTAAAGATATTTAGATTTTCAACATTATTTTCTTTTTGATTCATTTTGCTTAAGTGAAGTGCACGATTATTTATATCTATCATGTCAATGTTTGAATTTGTTTCTTTACCAATTACACATCCTAAAAAACCATATCCACAGCCTACATCAAGAATATCTTTCTTTTCATTGTGATATTTAAGATAAGACTCAACTAATAGAATGCTTCCATAATCTATTCTGTCTTTTGAAAATACGCCAAGGTCACTATAAAAATTAAATGCTTTATATTTTAAAATTCTTAATTTACTTTCTAGGGAATCATTATTATCAAAATATTGCATATTATCATCTTTCTTTCTTTTTTAATTTATTTATTATAAATATTAGGATTGGGATTATTAAAATCAAATAAATATATATGAGATTTGCTTTAAATAGGTAGTTAAATAGGCTTATTAGTAGGCCAAGAGTTAGATATACAAAATTTAAAATATTATTATGCTGTTTATATATTAGGTAGCTTATAAGGATATACATGACGCTTACGACAATTATGACATATTTTGCATAATTATTTATATTATTACCAGTTTTTTTATTTTGTAATTTTTTATCTTCAATTTTGATTATTTCTTCTAGTGCGTCAACGTTAGAGTGATTAGTTCCTTGATCTATGGCAATTTGCTCTAGAGGAAAAGTTATTCTTACGTTAATTTCTTTTTTTGTATTTGGATAATGGGCAAAGATGCCATATATTTGACCATCTTTTTCAATTTCTTCGTATTCGCCTTTACTATTGCCGTGTAAGTAAGCATGGTAAAGTTCACTGTCTGTTTGATATGGAATAAGAACTCTTAGATAAGTATCTGCTGCATCATATGTAAGATTTTTAAAAGTATAGTTTAGCTCTCTAACATCATTATGGGAAACAATTATATCACCCACTACATATTCTAAGTAGATGACTGTTTTACCATTATTTTTATAATATATATTGTATGAGTTTTCACCAGTTTTTTTAGTTATTTTATAAGTTTTATCTCCTACTTTTTTAGGACTTAACTCGGTAAAGTATTCTTTTACATTAGCATTTAAATTATTAAAGTCAATCTCTTCATTATTATATGTATAGGCTGAAGCAGCAAAGTTATATACTCCTGTTCCGTTATATATAGGGCCATTATCTAAATTAACTTCCTTTTTATCCCATACTCCATCAAATGAGGCGTAATTTAAGGTTCTAGTAAAGTATTCTATATTTCCTTCAACAATAATCATTTCTTTTACTCTTAAATTACCACTTATTTCTATTTCACTATCTATATAGTGAGTTAATACTTTATAATCATTTTCAGCATGTACAGCTAAAGGGATTATTAATAAAATTAAGAATGTAATTATCTTTTTCATTTTACCACCAGTTATATATTATCATTTATTGTTTTAGTAGTCCAATGTTTTTCATATGATTTATTGGAGGAATTGATGTTTTATATTATTAGTTTATTAAAAAGTTTGATCTTTTTTACAGGGTCCTATTCAGTGAATGTTTTCCCTTCTCCACTTGACAAGGATGAGGAGGAAGAGCTAATTTCAAAAATGCTTCTTGGTGATAATGATGCTAGAGGTAAACTTATTGAGCATAATTTGAGATTGGTTGCTCATATTGTAAAGAAGTATGAGGGAAAAGAATATTCTAGTGATGATTTGATAAGTATTGGAACTATCGGACTTGTTAAAGGAATTGATTCTTATAAGCCTAGTAAGAATACGAGAATAACTACTTATGTTGCAAGGTGTATTGAGAATGAGGTACTAATGTATTTTCGTAGTAATAAGAAACATTTAAATAATGTTAGTTTGAATGACTCGATTGGATATGATAAAGATGGTAATGAGATTAATTTAATAGATGTTTTAAAGTGCGAAAGTGAAGATACGCTTGAGAAAATAGATACACAAAATAAAATAGATTTACTTCTTAAGTATTTGGATACTTTGTCTCTTAGAGAAAAAGATATTATTATTAAGAGATATGGTTTATTTAATACGAAGGATATGACTCAAAAAGAGATTGCCAAAGAGATGAAGATTAGTAGAAGTTATGTCTCTAGGCTCGAGAAAAGAGCTATTACTAAAATATTAAGGGAATTTATAAAAAATAAAAAGGTTTAGTGAATAAAAGTGTTTGAAATGTCGCATAATAAACTAGGACTATAAGCCCGTTCATTTTATGCGATTTTTTTGAGAAAATATATTTAGGAGATAGTATTTATGTCAGAAAAGAGATCAGACACTTATTATTACAATTTAGTTCGTACTAATATTAGAAAATATAGATTAGAGAAAAACTTTACTCAAGCTAGACTTGCTGATGAAGCTGATTTAAGTGTGGACTATATTTGTGAAATTGAAAGTATGAAGAAAAATAAAAGTTTTTCAATAGCTACTGTTGGCAAGATTGCCGAAGCATTAGATGTAGATATTAAAAATTTTTTTGAGTAGGTAATCTACTCTTTTTCTTTTGCCACTATATACTGACATTATTTGTGGCCACTTCTTGATAAAATATTATTAAGGAAGTGTGCTATATGGAGAATAAAGAAGATATTAAGTATATTTATGATTTAGTTTCCAAAAGAATTAAGTTGTTTAGAAAATATCGTGGCCTTACCCAAGAAGAGCTTGCTTATAAGACGACATTCTCCAGAGGACTTATTGGAAATATTGAGAGTGCAAAAACTAGTCAAACTTTTAGTTTAGCGGTTCTTTATGCTTTTGCTAAGGGTTTGGATATTCCCCTTGAGATGTTTGTTAAAGAAGATATTAGTGATTATTTAAAAGAAATAGGACTTACTGATGAAAAGTAAGTCCTTTATTTTTATTTTATAATTGCCTTTATTCTTCTAACACCTGCTGATGAGGCTTCTTCTTTAATTATTTTGAATTCCCCTATTTCACTAGTGCTTTTTACGTGAGGTCCCATGCAGATTTCTTTAGAAACATCACCAATAAAGTAAACGGTTACCATATCTGGATATCTGTCAATAAACATGTGCTCAGCGCCAATATTTACAGCTTCTTCTTTTGGCATTTCTTTAACTGATACTGGTAAATCTTCTTTAATCCATTTATTTACTAGTTCTTCAGTATTTTTGATTTCTTCTTCAGTTAGTTTATGATCACATGAGAAGTCGAAACGCATTCTTTCATTATTGATGTTTGAGCCTTTTTGGTGAACATCATTGCTTACAGTTATTTTTAAGGCTGCATTTAATAAGTGCGTTGCTGTATGATATTTAGTTTCGGTTTCACTATCACCTGCTAGACCACCTTTAAACATGCCTTTAGATGCTGTTCTTGATTTTTCTTGGTGTTCTTTAAACTTTTCTTTAAAGCCTTCAGTATCAACTTCTAAGCCTTTTTCTGTAGCAAGCTCAGTAGTAAGCTCTATTGGAAAACCATATGTATCATATAGTTTGAAGGCTAAGTCTTTATCTATTTTAGAAATATTAGCAGTTTCTTTTTCAAATACTCTTAGACCTTTTTCAAGTGTTTTTGAGAATTTAACTTTTTCTTTAGTAAGTTCTTCTAAAATATGATTTTCATTTTTTGAGATTTCTTCGTAATATTTACTATATTTATTTATGATTAGTTTTGCTAGTTCTGTTTCAAAGTTTGAGTTAAGGTCGATATTTAGTTTTCTTGCATGTCTAATCATTCTTCTAATTAGTCTTCTTAAGATGTAACCGCGGTCAGTGTTTGATGGAATTACACCGGCATCGTCTGCCAAGATAAAGACGCTTGTTCTGATATGATCAGCGATGATTCTCATTGAGATTTCATTTTCTTCATATTTTTTACCAGATATTTCTTCGATTTTTTCGATTACATCTTTCCAGATGCTTGATGCATAGTTATCGTTTACACCTTCAAGGATTGCAGTTGTTCTTTCTACTCCCATACCCGTGTCAACGTTTTTCTTAGGTAATTCGATGACGCTTCCGTCTGCTTTCTTTTCATATTGCATAAAGACGTCATTCCAAATTTCAACCCATCTTTTGTCTTCCGGATCAAAAGATACTGGGATTTCATCTTCACTCCTCCAGTAGAACATTTCAGAGTCTGGTCCACATGGTCCTGTTTCTCCAGCAATCCAGAAGTTATCTTCGCTTGTTGCTGCTATTCTTTCTTCTGGAATTCCTAGTGATAGCCAGATGCTCTTACTTTCTTCGTCAAATGGGATTGTATCATTGCCAGCAAAGACAGTTACAGCTAAACGCTCTACTGGGATGTTTAATACTTTAGTTAGAAATTCAAAACTATAAGTAATTGCTTCTTTCTTAAAGTAATCACCTAGTGACCAGTTTCCAAGCATTTCAAAGAATGTATGATGGTAAGTATCACCTACTTCATCTAAGTCATTTGTTCTAATACATTTTTGATAATCTGTTAATTTTGTACCATATGGATGTGGTGTTCCCATTAAGTATGGTATAAGTGGCTGCATTCCGGCAGTGTTAAATAATACACTAGCATCATTTTCTGGCACTACTGGCGCTGAAGGAATTTGCTTATGTCCTTTGCTTATAAAATAATTGATGTATAAATCTTTTAAATTCATATAAATTCCTCTCTTCTTAAAAAGAATTTTATCATAAAAAAAACTATTTTTAAATAGTTTATTAATTTTTTAATGTTTCTAGAAATTTTTTGCTTTTTAAATATAAACCAGTATATCTTTCATAATATGTTTTTAGGAAGTAGTCAATGTTGTCTTTTACTTCATTTGATATATCTAGCTTACTAATAGCGTTAATATCAACAAGATAATACATTCTTAACATTTTAAGAGTTTTTGCATCATATATTATTTGGTTTGTATAGCATGATGAACAAATATATCCTCCATCGTCTGGATCGATTGTGATGATATTTTTGGTGCTGCCACATTTGGCACATGCATCTAGTGAGAAACCTACTCCTAGATAATCCAACATTTTTATTTCAAATATGTTAGTTAAAACATCAGGAGCAAGTCCATTATTTATTTTATTTAAAGTACTAATTAAAAGGTTATATATATCTTCGTTTTCATTTTGTCTCATAACACCTGCAGCTAAGTCACATATGTATGACATGTAACTAATTTGCAAAATATCAGATTTAATATTTTTAAAGTCTTCAATAACATCGCATTCTTTTAATGTACTTAAACCTTCACTATGGTAGTAAATTTCAAAATGTGAAAGATTAAATTTCATCGTTCCTACTCTAAGAGGGCTTTTTAGACTCTTGGCTCCTTTACACATGATGCCAATTATGCCATCTTTAGTTAGAACGTTTATTATTTTACTCTTTTCTCCATAATTTACTTCACTTATGATGATGCCTTCAGTGGCTTTTAACATATTACTTCCCTCTTTTGTATATTAAATAATATTCTATTTCTCCTGTTTTTTTAAATAATTCCCATGCTTCTTTTTTTGTCATAAATAATCCCAATACCTTTCTAATTATATATTGGGATTAATTTTATTGTTTTATTCAAATATGTTTAATTTGTAAACGACCATTTACATATTCATGGTATGCGCCTTGATATGTCTTTTGAGTTAGCGGGATATTATTTGCTGCTAGATAAGCAATTATATCGTCTACTTCGTCACTAAATAAGATGCGTCCATTTTCAGTGTATTGGTACTGCATAATTTGTTCTTTAGTTATGCGTCTATCACTTTTAAATACTCTATCTCTGAATGATGCTAATATAGTAGCACATCCTTGTAGTTCATCTTTATTTCCTCTAGAAAGAGTTAAAGCAGTTTTAGCTAAGTCATCTACACTATATTTTGTTAAACTATAATAATCAAACATTGTAAATGGTTCAGTTCTTCCAGATTTATTTATTCCGTTTAAAACATAATCACTGATTTGGATTATAAGGTCTTTAACACTTTTTTGTCTTGCAGTTACTGCTGCGTCTAGTACTTTAACTTTCGTTTTTACATCTTCCGGATATTTTGTACCGCCTTCTTTAATGTCTTCTTCTACATCTTTTAGTCTAGATACGAATGTTGTTGTTGGCATAATTTTTGGGTCTATTCTTAACTTTGCTGGATTAATAACATCTGATGAAAGATATAAGTCAATAATATCATCCAAATGATCTTCAAATACCCCACGGCTTGATGTTTTTTCATTTGCTTTAGTTTTTTCTTTTTTTAAATCATCGATTGCTGCAATGTACCCATAGATAACATCAGCTTTTTCTGGTTCATCTTGTAGGCCTTTTTTTAAAGCTTTTAGTCTAGAAGCTATTTGATTATCAGTAAGTGATGTAAGACTTTCTTTAAATTCTTCTACAGAACTTCTCATTATGTTAGCAAGAGTTAATCTAAATGATGTACGTTCTAAGACCGCTGCTCTATGTCTTTCATATTGTGAGATAATTGGATTTTCTGGGTTTTCTTTACTTTCATTTTCGATGTAAAGAGCTATATATTTTTTTAATATATCTTTACTAAAGTTTTCACCATTAAAGATGATAAACTCTAAGTCGGCATAACTTTTACCTTCATTTAGTACTTTGTAAGCACATGTTTTTCCAATTTCAATTTTTTCTGATTTTTTCATTTTTCCTCCTAATAATCTTTAAATCCTAGTTCACTTAAATATTTTTCTTTATCTCGCCAATTTTTAATTGTTTTTACGTACAATTCTAAATATACTTGTTTGTGAAGCATGGCTTCAATGTCTCTTCTTGCATAAGTACCTATATTTTTAATCATTTGACCACTGTGACCAATAATTATTTTTTTTAGTGAGTCACGATCAACTATGATATCAACATTTATATTAATAATGTCTTTTTTTTCTTCGTAAAGTGTTGTTACACAAGTTACAGAGTGTGGCACTTCATCGTTTGTTAGATTTAGTATTTTTTCTCTTACTAATTCACCAATGATAAATCTTACGCTTGTATTTGTTAGGGTGTCATCGTCATAATATTTTATGTCATCTGTTAAATATTTTTTGATAACTGATATTAGTCTATTTACATTATCATCTTTTATTGCACTTATTGGTACGATATCAGAAAAGTCATAAAGGTCTTTGTATGTGTTTATAGCATTAAGAATACCTTCATTATCTAATTTATCGATTTTATTTAATACAAGTATAACTGGTGCTTTAACATTTTTTAGGGCGTTTGTTATAAATTTATCGCCTTTTCCAAGGGGAGCAGAACCATCAACAACAAATAAAACTGCATCTATATCATCAAGTGATTGATAAGCATCTTGATTAAGAAGTTTACCTAGTCTATCTTGTGGTTTATGAAGTCCAGGAGTATCAATGAATATAATTTGTGATTCTTCATCATTGTAAACACCTTGAATGGCATTTCTTGTTGTTCCAGCAACATTTGAGACAATTGCTAAATGGGTTTTCAAAATTGTATTTAGTAAAGTGCTTTTTCCGGTATTTGGCCTACCTATAATACTAACAAATCCACTTTTCATAATTTACTCCTTTCTAGTAGATATTAAACAATAAGTTACCTACTTTTAATATTTTTTCATTTCTATTTAAATCATATAAGTATACTAAAGAGCTAGGCTCCATGAATTCTATTATAACATCTTTATTAAGATATTTTAAGTCGTTTATATTATTTGAACCAACCATTATGTAAATTTTGTCAAAGTCTTTCTTTTTATAGCCAGCTGCTACTGCTCTAGCAATTGCTGCTTGTTCTGCATAGATGGCATCTCTGAAAATATTATTTTTGATGGTAACTCCACCGAATGTTTGACCATCTTTCATTACTACTACACTACTAAAGCATAGAGCATCGTGTGGAGCATGAGCGTTACTTAATAATCTTTCTAATTCGTTTATCACTTTTCTTCCTCCAATTTAAATGGGTGTGGGCATAGATCTTTTACTTTATATTCTTCACACTTACCTTTGTTGTTGTAGCAAAATATACTGGCATTTTCATCCATAAACTCAACAAGAAGTTCTCTACATAAAAAGCATGGAAGGCATATTTCTTTACCACTACCTGCAACATGTAATTCTTTAAAGTCTTCTTTCTTGTATCCTTCAGCAATAGCAGAAGCAAAAGCAACTTGCTCTGCACATAAACCATTTTTATATGAAGCATTTTCAACGTTTACCCCAATAAATTCTTGATTATTATGCATAACTAGTATACATGCTACATTATAATTACTATAGGGGGTATATGCGTTTTTAATTATTAGTTTAAGGTTTTCAAACATTTTATCCTCCAATTATATCTATTAATTTTGGTACAAATACGATAAGACCAATGATTGCTGCTGTTATACTGAGCACTAGTGTATGAGCAGCTGCAGTATCTTTAGCATTTTCAGCATTTTTGTTATAGTCTTTAGTTACTAGGTCTACTAGGTTTTCAATGCAGGTGTTTAAGATTTCAGCACCAATTACAAGACCTATTGCAAATATAAGAATAATCCATTCAAGAGAGCTTACTTTGAATAGAAACCCACAGATTACTACAAGAGTAGCTACAGTAACATGAACTTTCATATTATCTTCATTTTTATATACTTTGCCAAAGCCTTTAAAGGCGTATTTAAAGGCACTTTTTAATCTTTTAAGAGAGAATGCCTTTTTCATTTAAAATCTCCTTTTGTAAGTCAAACATTTCTTTTTCTTCTTTTTCACCAAGTGTGTGATCGTAGCCTAGTAGATGAAGTAAGCCATGAACTCCAAGAAATGATAGTTCGCGTTTTTCACTATGACCATATTCTTTAGCTTGTTCTTTCATTTTTGGAATGCTTATGTAGATGTCGCCTAGAATATTTACTGGGCCAGGGAATACTCCCCCATCATTAAGAGCAAAGCTTAATACATCAGTTGTTCTATCTATGTTACGATATGTCTTATTTAAGTAATGAACTTCTTCATCATCAGTTAAGATAACACTTGCTGAGGCATTTTCAATGTTTAGTTTTTCTAATGTGTAGTTAAGTACATCTTCAAGGTAATCATAATTTTCATATCCGTATTTATCTGTTATTTCAATATCATTCATAATTTCACTCCATATAAATTTAATATTATTACAACTAAAACCATAATAGTTATAATACATAATAAGTTAAGTAATAAGTTGTTCTTTAAAGCAGTTGGATATCTCCTTAATAATTTTTTTGTTATAAGAAAGATAATATATCCACATGCTCCACCTATAACATTTAAGATGATGTCATCGATATCAAAGCTTCTACCAATTGCTGACTGAATTGTTTCAATACTTGTACTTGTAATAACTGTAATTAGTAAATTGTATTTAATGCTTGGTAATTTACAGTAATAACTTACAAAGTAACCAAATGGTACAAATAATAGAATGTTACCTATTACGTTACGATAGAATAATTTACTTGATAAACTATATCTAAACATTTCCTTAAATGGTATAAAGTTATTTGAATAAGACTCAAAATCAGTACTTGTTACTAACTCAAACAAAAGTAAAATATATATGATAAATGATAATGATAAAAGTTCTTTATATAGGACAAACTTTTTATGGTTTACTCTTAAATAAACTAGACGCAAAGTTATTAAAACTATTAGAAATAGCGCTAACATTGGCCATAGTTCAATAAGTAAATTAATTGCTTTGGTTGGTATCATTTATATCACTTTCCTCAAAGTAAGAGTATGAATTTATTAGTTCGTTTGTAATAACAAATACTCTATATTTAATTGTACTATTATTTTCCTCTTTTTTCAAAACTTTTTGATAGGTAATTGCTCCTTTTCCGTTAAGTTTTTTAGCAAATTCTTCTTTTAGACGATTTAGTGCATATTCATCATCAGTTTTTTGTTTAATTATTTCATATTCTACTTCTTTGTAAAATTTTATTTTTAAACCAAATATTTTGATTTCTTTGATGTTTTTCTGTTTAAAATATCGATATTTATTTTTTAAAAGAATTTTATTGCCGATGTTAAGATTAAATCTTTTCTTGCCTGTCATCTTTTCTGTTTCAATTTCTTTTGGCATTTCTAATTTTGATTCGTACCAAACATTACCATAGACACTCCCCGTTGCACTAGTAGTACCTACCACATTTTCGTATAAAGTTATTTTGCCTGATATTAAAATTGTCCCTTTTTTTACGTATTCTCCTTGCCTTACTAGAATATTACCTTTACTACTAATTACTTTTGTAATATAAGCATCTTTACTTGCAACTATATCTCTTGGTTTATCATCAGCTACTTCTGTTTTGATAATTCTCTCTTCAGCTCTTACAATGTATTTCATACCATCTTTTTTTATACTGATCCATTCAAGATTATTTTTATTATCAGCTAGTATTTTCTTTGTAATATTTTCTAGATCTTCAAATGAATATGCAAGACTGTATTTTTTAATATTATTTTTATCTAGTTCTTCTTTGAGTAAGAGTCTAATACTACTATTTGAGTGAATTATTTCTATGTCCACTATGTAATTAGTTAGTAAATTCATCCAAATAAAAGAAAGGATAATAATTAAAATATAAAACGAATTGTCTTTAAGCTTTTTTTTAATATTTAAAATGCCATCATACTTGACAACTCTAATTTTAGAATAGTAATTAAGTTTTTTAATTTTAAAGTAGTCTTTCACATCTATAAGGACGATTATTTTGTCTTTTTTATAATTTATATTGTATAAGTTAATATTATTATCGATACATTTTTTGATAAAACGATTAAGTTCATTAGTCACTTCTAAATAGATTCTCTTATTCATATTTGACACTTTTAATATCTCCTTCAATAAGTAACTCTTTAGTCATTAATTTTTTTATTTTTAAATCTGTACCATTAATAGAAACTTTTTTATCTGAAAGCTTTAAAGTAATAGAGTTTTTGCCAAATGAAATAATTACTTCATAATTATAAATATAGATGTAATTATCATAAAGGCATATATAATAGTTTTTATCTCTTAAAGCATTATCTATCACATTTAGCATATTATTCACCAATTAATTATATGAGAATTTAACTTTTAATAGACAAAAAAAGATAGGATTTAACCTATCACTGAATTACATATGGATTTTCTGATGTGCCAGTTCCTGATGATATGGCAACATGTGATGTTAAACTTATAGAAGGTCTAACATATTCATCAAGAGTAGCAAATGTGGCGTTATAGCTACCGCCAGAAATAACACATAAGTAAATAACATAATCATCTCCCACAATGGCAAAAACGCCAGGAGTTAATGTCCACCAATTTCCAGTAGTTGCATTTTCATATAAATAAATGTTTTGATTGCTTTGATTAACCGCATATCCTGCAAAAGCAGCTTCATCCGCAGTTAATAATCCAACTTTACTTGTTATGCGGCTAAGTTCTCCATTACATTTCAAGCTAGGACCAGTCGCATCAGATATATTTGTTCCAAATAATCTTTTTAAAGCCGCATAATATGTATTATTTGTTCCATACCCAAGGCCTGTTGGGCTTATGCTCATCGGATCGTATGTTGTGTCAGTTATATTATTTTTATCATTACACCACACAGTATTTGCTATCTTTTTATCAAACGAAGCAAGATTGCTATTATACCATGCCTCTAAACCTGTGAATATTGTGCTTTTATTAATATTTGCATGAGTACTTTCATAATCAGAAGAACCAGTGGTACCATACATAAAGCCAATATATGCATTATCGACACCATAATTGTATATTGAAGTACCAACGTATGATGCTGTATCACTATTATTTGATGAGGAGCATGGATTTGCTACATTAGTTGTATTATTGTTATGTAAAATAAGTTTTATTGTCCCATCACCATTTATTCTAACTATTCGCCAGCATTTATTTGCAAACTGTACATAATTATTCTTAACTGCTCCTCTAAAGTAATAACTCGTGCCGTAATCATCTTCTGTGCTCGCTAATATTGCTTCATTATCTGCAACTATTTCTTTTCCTGGAACGGTTGCTGGTTGTGCGACTGTATTATTTAAAAGTATTGCGCTAGCAAATTCTGTGACTTTAAGATTTGATATTTCAACGTGAGCACTAAATGTTGCTCCTTGATTATTATTTTGGCTTGTTGACTTATTTGGGTAATATATTTTTAATTGGTATGTGTGTCTTGCATTATTTGCTTTTACAAAGTGTCCACTGCCTAATTCAATAGAAGTGCCCGTAATATCTGTTTTAGATACTGCAGGGATTGTTTCACCATTATTACTAACATTGGTACTTACTAATTCATATTGTAAAGGATCCGATGTAGAAAATGTGTTATTATCAATTACTAAAGTAAGTTTGTAGTGCATTCCGGCTTCCGTTGTATTATTACCAGTTACGGTTATTTCTTTTGTAGCCCAAACTTCATCTCTTGGATATATTCCTGATAAATTAATACTATTTCCACCAGAATAGTTAATTTTCATTGTTCCTGCGTCTGCTTTAACAGTAGTTGTTGTTTCTGATGTCATGCCTGCAGTAAAAAATGCATAAGATACTCCTATAACACAAATTAACGAAATTATCATTGTCCAAATAATAACTTTTCGTTCTTTATTATTGATATCAACTTTCTGATTCATATATACTCACTATCTTTCTATATTAAGTATATAACAGACTCGTACCTGTGTCCAGCCGATGTTTTGCGTTTTTGACATAAAAAATCACGATTACTCGTGATTATGATAGTTTTTCTTTGACGATTGAACTAACTTTTTTCATATCAGCAGCTGCTCCACATTTTGCAGATACTGCTTTAATTACCATACCCATACCTTTCATTCCGTCTGGTTTAAGTTCAGTAATTATTTCATCTATTATTTTAGTTAATTTTTCATCGCTTAATTCTTCTGGAAGATACTTACTTAATATATCAATTTCTTTTTGAAGATTATCAGCTAAGTCTTTACGGTCATAACTTAAATATTCTTCCATTGATGTTTTACGTGTTTTAACTTGTTTTTTAATTACTGATAAAACATCATCATCAGATAATTCGTGCTTTTCACCATTTGTTTGTTCATAGATTAAAGCACTTTTTAACATTCTAAGAACTGATAAAGTAAACTTATCTCCACTTTTCATAGCTGCTACTAAATCATTATTAACTTTTTCAAACATTGCTATTCTCCTTAGTCTCTATTACGATTCTTTTTACGAGAGTTCTTAATCATTTCTTTTAATTCATTTCTTCTACGAACTCCTGGTTTTTCGTAGCATTTATGCTTTTTAAGTTCAGAAGGGACTCCGCTACGGGCAACTTTGATTTTAAATCTTTTTAGTGCATTGTCAACATTGCCATTTCTAACTTCTACCTTAGTCATTATAATCCCTCCTTTCAAAACTATAAGTATTATAACATTATATTTTTTTATCTGCAATATAAATGTTTCATTTTTAAACGAAAAAAAGCCTTAGTGGCTCTTAGTTTTCTTCTGTTTTATTTAGTACGTCTTTGCCTTTGTAGAAACCACATTTAGTACATGCACGATGAGGTTTAATTGGTTCTCCACAGTTTGGACAATTAATGAATCCTGCTGCTACCTTTTTAAGGTGAGTACGACGCATTCTTTTTTTAGTTTTACTTGTTCTTCTAAATGGAACTGCCATAGTTAGTCACTCCTTCCATACTTTGTTAGTTTTCTTCTACGCTCCAGCCTTTACCACTAGAGGTTTCTAAATGAACTCCCTCTTTAACAACTTTAATCGGAATTTCCAATACAATATTTTCCCATAAAATGTCAGATAAATCAAGATAAAAGTTACCATTTATATTATTTTCACCGATTATTTCTTCAATTTTAGTTGCAAATGGTACTTCTACTTCTTCTAAGCTTATCGCACATGGTAAATACATTTTACCTGATAGGTCTAGATTTAATTCAATTTCATCTTCATAATTTATTATTGCTTTACCAGTTACTTTAATATCTTCTAGTCTAATTATGCCAGCACTTTTAAGTTTTTCTTCAGGAAATGTAATAGTTCCATCAACATCTACTGATGATAAAGAGTATAATTTTCTTAAATCTATTTTCATATTACTTTAACCTATTCATTTGTTGCATTAGTTGTTTTACTTGTTTTTGGCTTGGTTTTCTTCCCATTCCACTCATTAGAGTTTCAATCATCTTCTCATTGATTGGTGGATTTTTCTTGAAATAGTTCATCATAAAGTGTCTACATAAAAAGAATCCAGCAATTGCTCCAATGATTATGCCAATAAATACCATTAATATATCATGCCACATATTCATCACTCCTAGGTGTATTATACTATAAAATGTTATTCGTAGACAAGCCTTAAATTATTGAAGTTAGAAAGCCAAAAGTAGTCTTTGTTGTCAAAGTCTATTATGAAGATATTTGGTATGTGAGCTAGAATGGTTAGGAATGTACTGTTTACTTTATTACTTTTTAAAATCATAAAGCTACTTTTTACAGTGAGCTTACTTATTTCGTCTGTGTAGTAGTTATTGTACATGTGTGTGTTGCCATATAACGAGTACCCATCTTCTTTGTTTAGTTTTGAATATATAAATGATGAAATGTCTTTCTTTTTGATACTATCTGTAAAAGAAAAGTATTCGTTATATAAGTATTCTAAATTGTTTTGTGTGCTTAGCTTAATGTTTAGGTATGCTGAAAATAGATTGCTTGGAATATTTCTTGTTAGTTTACTGTAATCACTATTTACTTTAAATATATAAAATGTTCTCATTTAATCACCATGTTTAGTGTAACAGTATGGTTTTAAAAATTTTGTCAAAAAAAGAAGAATTATCTTTTTTTCTTCTTTGTAGTTGTTGGAACTTCTATTTCATCATAGTTTGCATCTAAAGTGATGTTTTTGGTTATTTTAGTATCAAAATTAAATTCTTCACCTTTGTATGACCAGTATTTAAATGTGTATCCTTCTTTTGATGGATCTTTTGGTTTTGTTACTGTGTCGCCTCTTTTTACAACTAGTACCTCTATAGCGTCACTGCCGTTATTTTCGTTTAGGGTAACTTTAAATTCTGGCGTTATGAAAAATAGTGCATATATAAATACGCCAAAAATGATGATTGTTATGATTCCTAGTATTTTTTCTTTGTTCATGTTTTACTCCTTAAAATTAAATATATAGTCCATTATTTTTACTTCGTCGCCTCTTTGAGCACCAAGTGATTCTAGTTTGTCTTCAACGCCCATCTTTTTTAAAATTCTGGCAAATCTTAGAACGCTTTCTTCTTCTGTGAAGCGAGTCATTTGGAATAGTTCTTCTACTTTTTTTCCTTTGACTACCCAGATACCATTTTCTTTATTTATCTCAAATGGTTTTTCTTCTTCATATGTATATGATTTAAATGTTTCTTCCGTAGTTTCTTCTTCTTTAGGAACATTTTTGATTATCTCATTTAGTTTTATCATTAGTTCATTTAAGCCTTGGTTAGTTGCAGCACTTATTGGAATAATTGTTTCATTTGGGTATTTTTCTTTAAGAGCCTTTAAGTTTTCTTCGGCACCAGATGCGTCCATTTTATTTGCGATAATAATGCTAGGTTTGTTAAGCATTTTTTCATTATATTTTTTTAGTTCGTTTTTAATAATTTCGTAATCTTCAATTGGGTTACGTGTGCTTTCATTACTCATATCTAGTACATGTGCTATTACTTTGCATCTTGAGGTGTGTCTTAGAAATTTAAATCCTAAGCCTAAGCCTTCACTTGCGCCTTCAATAAGTCCAGGAAGGTCTGCCATTACAAATGTGTCATCATATACTCTTACTACTCCTAAGTTAGGGCTTAATGTTGTAAAATGATATGCTGCTATTTTTGGTGTTGCATTGCTTATAACACTTAGGATTGTACTTTTACCTACGCTTGGGAAACCTACTAATCCAACATCGGCAAGCATTTTTAATTCACATTTAATTTCTATTTCTTCTCCTGGAGCTCCTAGTTCACTCATTTTTGGAGCTGGATTATCGTGGGTTGCAAATGATTTGTTTCCTCTTCCTCCACGACCACCGTGAGCGACAATACATTCTTGTCCGTTTTTAACAAGGTCACAGATAATTTCTCCGGTTTCTTTGTTAGAGATTACTGTTCCTTCAGGCACTTTGATGTAGACGTTTTCGGCGTTTGCTCCGTTACGGTCGCTACCTTTTCCATTGTTTCCTTTGCTTCCTTTAATTATTTTTTGCATTTTTAAATCAATTAAAGTTCTTAATGATTCGTCAGCTACAAAGATGATATCTGCACCTTTGCCACCATTTCCACCATTGGGTCCACCCATTGCAATATATTTTTCTCTTCTAAAAGCAGTACATCCGTCTCCACCTTTGCCTGCGATTAGTTTTACGCTTACTTCATCTACAAACATATTTTTGCCTCCAGTTCGTTAGTATTTTAGCATAAGTCTTAAAATAGTTCAATAATTGTGCATCCAATATTTGATGCAGGTGTGTACATAGTTTTTATTCTTTTATCCTTTTTAAAAAGAAGCCTTAATTCTTCTTTTAAAATGCCTTCACCAATTCCATGAACTATTACGATTTTTTTCTTTCCCAGTTTTATGTTATCGTTTATAAAATCATCTACTGGAGTATAGATAAGGTCTCTAGAGTATCCGTGTAAGTCGATTGATGGAAGGATATTTATAAATGGATCACTCCACGTTTTCTTTTGGTATGTCTGTTTCTTCGCTTTGTGCATTGTTTGGTTCTTCTTTCTCATTTTGACTTGTTATTTTAATATTTAGAACATTACATACGTCTTCTAGTTTTGGAATTGATTCGATACCATATTTTTGCATGCTTAGAGCAGCTGATGTTGTAGCAATCTTCATAGTGATATCTTTATCTAGACCGTTAATTAGACCATAACAGTATGCACCAAAGAATACTGCACCAGCATTAGTATCGTCAACAACATTAGTTTTAGTTGCCGGTAGCATTTTTACTTCTCTTTCTTTAGTGTATAGAACTCCTTTGTCTTTTAAAGTTACAACGTATTCTGCTTTATTTAAGTCTTTGATTTTTTGGAAGAAGTTTACTAATGCTTTTGATTTATTTAGTTCTAAGTCCATTTTAGTTAGAGCTTTAGCAAATGATGAGTTAGCTACTACGTATGTACATCTTTTACTTATATTGTATAATTCTTGATCAACTTTGTTTGCTAGTAAGATAAATTTTGCGTGTGGGAAATTATTTAAGGCAGCTAGACTTCCTTGTGGGTCTGTTCCGTCCATAATAATATAGTCTGGGATGAAATCGTATTTATATTTTGCAAGGTTAACAGGCATTTCCGTAATCATTTGAGTACTACTACCATTTGCTTTATTAATTAAAATATAGTCTATGCTTGTTTTATTTTCGTAGTTTAGCTCAATGTACTTGGTATTTACTCTTGCGTTTTCTAAATCGGTTTTGATTTTTTGACCATTAGGATCAGCGCCAAGAACTCCAGTATATGTTACATCCATTCCCCACTTTGCTAGAAGTGTTGCTGCATAAACTGTTGCTCCACCCATCATTTCATATTTTTCTTTTAAAACATTTTTACTTCCTTCTACAAGATATTTATCTTGAGTTAAGATAATATTGTATGTTGGTTTTCCAATAACTAAAATTTTCATATTTATCCCTCATATTCTGTATTAATTATATTATAAAAGTTAGTCTTAGACAAGAGTTAATGGCAAAATAAAAGCACTTAACTTTTAAAATTAAGTGCTACATTTATTAGTATTTTATTCCTCCCCATTCGATTGCGGTAAATCCTTTTCTTTCAAAGTGTGGTAATGTTTGTTCTTTTATCGAAGTTTTTGTTTTTACTTTTTTTACATGGATGTTTATTCTAAGTAGACTATCTGGTTTAGGACTAATAATTAATTTATTTTTATTTTCTAAACTTTCTGTGGTTTCGAAGTATACTAAAGATTTTTCATTTCCTTCAAGTATTGGTAGCCAGTACATAATAAATTCATTGCTTTCTCTTTCATTTAGACCTAAAATATTTAATTTTTCTTCTAGAAATGTGATGGCGTTTTCTTTTTCAACATAAAAGCCTTCTTCGAAGTTATTTAGTTTTTCTCCTTTTGCTTCCCAGTATAATGCATAGTAGTATCTACCACTTTCATCATACATGTCCCCATTAGGCTTAACTTTTACGTTCCAAGAACTATTAAATTTTGGATAAGTTGTTGTTAATAGTTCTTGCTTAGCAAATTTTACTTCAACATTGGTTTCTACTTCTGGATATAAATATAGAACTGGTTTCATAATAGTTGGCCTTGAAGCTGGTAGAATTATTCCTAAAATCAACATGTCAATAATTATGCATATTATAATTATTATCGTGTAAAGTCTTTTTTTATTTTTCATTTTTAGTCCTCACTTTCGAATTCTGTATTTTTGCATGTTATATTTTTAGTAGTCAGACAAGCTTCATCTGCACAATAATAACAATCACAGTATTTTTCTGTGCAATCAGGGCATGTCGCAGTTGAACAATGGAGTTTGCCATCCCCTTTCTGTGAAAATGCAATAATAGCAAGTATCACAAGGCATACTGTTATTATGATATTGATTATCATTATAATAAATAGTTTCTTTTCTTTCATTTTCTTCTTCCTTCTACTTATATTTCTATTTAAATTATATTATAAATAATAGTAGTGAGCAAGAACTTATGAAAAAAAGTTTTTGAACTAACAAAAACTTTTATATAGTATATTTTTTTGAAGATAGTAATGCTTGAGAGCATCCTATAAATTCTGTTTTATCTATTGGAAGACCATACATAAGTCTTTCATCTAGTGAAAGGACTGATTTTACGTTGTTTAGGCAAGCTCGTGAATCTTTATTAAACCATTCAAATTTTTGTAGAGCAATTCCCTTACCTGTTGAAGCTATGTATTCTAATGTTGGTGATACTATTCTTCCTTTATCGTATGTGTAGCCGCTTAATTTAGTTTCTAAGACATTTGTTCTTTCAAAGTCTAATAGGTTTGGAACTTTACCTTCTATTTCTGATAAGGCATCTACTAATTCTTGATGAGATTTTATTTCTGCCAATCTTTCATCAGGAATTTGGATATATGCTTCGTCTTGTTTTGCCATTTGAGTTTCGAGAACAGTTTGAATTTGGCTTCTTGTTAAACCTGCACGAACTAATTTATCAACAAGTTTTTGGTCTATTTGTGCATCTGATGCTCTTAATATTTCAGCTTCTAATGATGAGCTTTCTTTAATAAGTTTTCTTTGATTAGCATGTTCTAATTCGTGTAAGATTGTTTGAGTTACTAAGAGATTCTTATAGAATGTTTGCTCATAAGCTGTAAACATTCCCTCATAGACACTATAACCTTTAAGCATAGACTCGATAGCTTCCATATATATTGTGATTAATTTTTTATTTGGATAATATGCAGCTAGTAAAGAGTCTGGATCTCTTAGAGTGTGATCTTTACCAGTAATAATTAATCCGCAAACATAGTCGTCTATTTCTTTGGACTTTACAACTATATCAATAAGTTCTGTAATAAAGTTTCCGTCAACTAATTTTCCTTTGACGGAATAATCGTATAATAATTTTAATAATCTTGATTTCATTTTAACCAATTCCCCTTTTTTGTGAGGATTATAATACCACTAATTCAAGAAAAAGTCAAATTAAACTAAAATGTTTGTTCGTGTATTATTTTTAAAAGATTTATTAATCAGTTTTCTTATTATAATTATCATTTTATTAATCGTCTCTTTAATGATTACATTAATAAAAAAATAGTACTCAATCATATCGATTAAGTACAAGCCAAATTTTAAGGCGAGTACTCAACGTGCAAAAGTTAAGTCTTCCCTTTTTTTATTTTATGCAAGTTTCCTTGACAAATACATTATAACAAAAAAAGAACTATTTACAAGTTCTTATTTTTTTAAGTGGTGTCCTCGGCGCGATTCGAACGCGCGACCGTACGCTTAGAAGGCGTATGCTCTATCCAGCTGAGCTACGAAGACATGCTTGCTGAACAATTTGATTATAATACATTTTTTGTTCAGTTTCAAGACATTTTTATTTAATATTCATATATTTTTGATATTTTGGAATTAAACCTACGTGATTATTAGTTAAGCTAGGTTTTATTTGAAATACTCCAGGATATGAGTTGCCTTCTATTATTACTGGTGATTTATCTGTTATTGCAACGTCCCAACCAATATATTTTATTGTTGGAGATAGTTTAGCTGCCTTAGTTACTAAATCACAGGCTTCTTTATAAAGAGGTACTTTAAAACCGACGATTTTTTCTTTAGTTATTGGGTGAGTTTCATATATATTATCATTTTGATCAATAGCTGGTACTATTACGGTTCCTTCTTCATCAGTAAAAGTGTACATAGAGCCTGATGAGAAGTTATCAGTTACTCCTCCATTACCTATTTTAAAGACTGAATTAAGAACGTATGCGTTTTTGCCATCAAAGAAAGTAAATAGTCTTAGAGTGTTAACACTGCCTTCATATAGTTTAGATATTTTTTTATTTTGAATAATTACTTCTTCAATAAGAGTTTGTTTGTTTTTTAAAAGTTCTTTAAATGATGATTTTCTATTTTTGTCGTTTACTTCTAGGATACTGATACCTTTTCCACCTTCACCATTTATTATTTTGGCGATAATTTTTGAGTGTTTGTTTGTGAACTTTTCGTATTCATTATAATTGTTTTCATTAATAATTAGAAAGTCTCTTTTGATATAATCTTTAAATGTTTCATTAAAGATGCCCTTGTCATCTAATTTATAGAAGTCTTCTTTATTATTATATGTTTTTATTATGTTATTATTTTTCACTCTTGTTAGGTAGGTTTTTCTTTCTTTATTGGTTAGATTGTAGAATTCAAATTCTTGATAGTCGTAGTAACCCGCACCATATTTTAGAGCACAGTAAATAATATCTATTGTTAGAATAATTTTATTTTTATGTGTTTTTTTGCTTAGTTTATTTATAATATTAAACATGTTTTTGATATTTAGGTTTCTAATGCATTTAAGCATATATTTTATTTTTTTCATAATGCACCTCTAGGAAAAGTTTATCATATTTTATTAACTAAATAAAGATTTTAGAATTTTTAGAATCCAAACTACTCCGTCGTTTAGTAGTTTATCTATGCCGTCACTTATTTTATAACCAACTTCAGCACAGAAGTTACGATAGTCTTTCTTAGGAGTTTTGATGTAGTCTTTAATATCTACTCTTTTGCCTTCACTGATATCTTTTTCGAATGCGACGATAGCCTCGCTTGTTAAGTAGGTGTTACGGCTTATTATTTTAGTATAGTAACCAGTTTTGCTTGCGAAATATAAGCATATAAATGAAAATACTAAAGCGAAGAAGATAAATTTTAAGACTTTCGGTACTTTCGTTTTTTTATCTTCCATGGTCTTCTCCTATAATGGTGGTAAGACTTTCGGCAAATGCTTTGATACTTAGTGATACTTCGTTTATGGTACTTTCTGGGCCTCCGATTTCGATAAGCATTACATTTTCATTAAAGTGCTGATTATATCTACTATTTTTACCATAGAATGGTGTGCGCATGAGACCTTCATAGTCATTGTTTATGAGTTCGTTTAGTTTGAGCATAAGAGCTTCATTTTGTTTATAGTTTTCATGATTCATTCCGATAACGAACATCATTTTTGCGTAGGGGTAATTGTTTATTTCAATACTTGATGAGACACTGTCACGGTGCAGATCAATAAAATATTCGATTGTTGGATATTTGTTTTTAGCCATTTCTAGCCATTCATAGCTTAGTGTGTAAGCGTTATTATAGTTTAAGCCTCTTTCGCTTAAGCTTTTTTGTAAGTTACTATCTTCTACCACTGCATTTATCCCGTATTCTTTTAATGTTTCTTTTAAGATGTTTGCTGCCATATAAACTGTTGGTGTAATATTATAATTTTTTAATGAGCCTGCAGCATATTCTTCTGTTTGGTGGGTATTATAGATGTATACTAGTGGTTCTGATAAGGAAGAAGCACTCTTAGTGATTTCTTTATTAGTTGTTACTTTTTTGATTATTATTTTATCTAGTCCAATAATATTTTCTTTTAGAAAGGCATCTATGGAGTTAAAGTCAAATATTGATAATTTGATTTTTGATGTGTTTATGGATGATGATAAAATTATTGTTGCTTTTTCTTTATCTATTACTAATTTGTTTGTAAATATATATTTAATAAATGTGATGGTTAAAAAGATAAATAAAAACAGAAGAACTAGGAATTTGATTGTTATTCTTCTGTTTTTTCGAGCTACAAATTTTTTCATATTATCACCAGTTTAATTATAGGTATTTACTCATGAAAAATATGTCAAATTATTTGTTAAAGTATTTATTTTCGTCTTCTTTGTTTTGAATGTAGTTATCGCCTTTTTCGTCAGTTGGAACTAAATATTCAGTGCATATGTCTTCTTCTGTTATGCATAGGAGATATTTACCTTTATGATATGAATATTTAATTTTAGTGTTATCAATATCGATGTAATATATATTATCTTTTTCTTCGTATTTATAAGTAGTAGTTTTGTCATTTATAGTTACTTCTTTTTTATTGAATTTTATTAAGGTATCACTCGTAGTAGATTTATATGAAGATATGGCAAATTCTGGATAGGAATTACCAAATGTTCCGATTACAGCTAAAACAAATAAAATATTTTTTACACGATTAGTTGCTGGCATTATATCTTTTGACGAAAGTGTAACAATTAAAATAAGAAATTCGATTAAAAACATCCAGAACCAAATAGTAGATTTTCCGTAAGATAATGTATAAATTATCATGATGATTGTTAGAACTAGTAAAGTTCCATTTATTATCTTGTCCTTTTTAGTTTGAGGCTCTCTAGGTTCTTCTTTGGCTTTTTCAATTGTTTCTTTAAATTCAGCTTTGTTTTGAGCTTTTAAGCCTTCTTTCAAAATCTTTTTGGTATCTTCTAAATATTTTAGTTCTTCTTTTGATAGTTTGTATGTATATTTTTTAGCATTTGTTCCGTATTCTTTTTTTTCTGAAATGTATCTTGTTAAGAATAGTGCATTTTCAGTGCAAGCTTTTTTATTAGCTTCTGAGTTTGCAATTATTGTTATATTGCCTTCTAGAAGACTTATAAGTTCACTCATGAATTTATTTAGTTCAGCTTTTGTAAGTACATGGGTGTTATAAAATTCAGTAATCATCGTTTCTTCGCTTGCTAGAGCTACAGCAAGGTCAGCTGCACCGCTTTCTTTAAGTGATTCATCGATTTTGATAGCATTTTGATATGCACTTAGGCTTGATGAAAATGTTATTTTTAGAGGGTCTTTTTCTTTTAAGGTTTTTGATATACCTTGTCTTAGAATACTTAGAGCATGATCTGGTGCCAGTTCTAGTGCTTTACTATAGTTTTTGTAGGCATCATCGAATTCACCATCTTTGTAAGCTCGCTCCCCTAATTTTAGATAGTTTTCTAATTTGGGAACGTTTTTTAGTTCTACTTCCCCTTCTACCACTAGCTTGTATTTTGCAATAGCGTCTTCGACAATTATTTCACTATTACAGTATTCACATGTGGCTTTTTCTTCGTTTTTGTTTACTTTGATGTCCGCTCCGCAGTTTGGACATTTTGCACTTGTTAGTTTCATTTATTATCACCACTTTAATTATATTAAAAAGTGTTAAACTAATCAAGTTTAACACTTACAAGTTTTGATACGCCAGATTCCTGCATTGTTATGCCATATAAGTTGTCAGCATATTCCATTGTTCTTTTCTTATGCGTAATAATTATAAACTGGGTATTTGTATTAAGTTCTTCTAGATATTTACCAAACATATCAACATTTGCTTCATCTAGTGCTGCTTCTACTTCATCAAGTATGCAAAATGGTACAGTTCTAATATTAAGCATTGCAAATAGTAGTGCAATTGCAGTTAGAGTTGATTCGCCACCTGATAATAATTTGGTGTTTTTTATATCTTTTCCTGGGGGTAGTGCTTTTATTTCAAGTCCAGAATTTAGAATATCATCTGGGTTAGTTAGGATTAGGCTTCCTTCTCCACCTCTAAATAAGCGAGTAAATGTTCTTTGGAATTCTTTATTTAGTTTATCAAAGGTGTCTGTTAGTTTAGTTATCATTTCACTATCAAGTTCATCAATTACTTTAAGTAAATCATTTACCGAAGCGTTCAAGTCTTCTTTTTGATTAGTTAAGAATGTGTATCTTTCATTAATTCTTTCGTATTCACTGATAGCGCCAGTGTTTACTTCACCTAAAGCTCTAATATCACGCTTAATACCATTTACTTTTGTTCTTGCACTTTCAGCATCTTCTGGTTCAAAATATTCATTTTTTGCTCTTTCATAAGTTAATCCGTATTCTTCATTTAATCTTAATAAGAAGTTATCAAGTTTAATTTCACATTTGCTGATTTGAATATTTGTTTCGTTAAGTTCATTAGATAACTTGTTATAGTCAGAGTTTTGTTTTTTGTTAGATAGTTCTAACTCGGATAACTCACTTGATAAATCATTTTTGTTTACTTTTAAATTTGCTAGATTAATTTCTAGTTTTTCTTTTTGAGCAGATACTTCATAAAATTCGTTAAGAATCTTTTCGACTTCTTTTTCAATGCTTCCGTTTAACAAACCTTGATTGCCATTTATTTCATTAGTTATTTTTGTTAGATTTTCTTTTGAACTGTTTATTTCATTTATTTTAAGTGTTAGCTCATTTCTTAAAATATTAATGGCATTGTTTGAAGCAAATACTCTTTCTTCTAAGATACTTATTTCGTTATCTTTTTGATTAATATCGTCTTCTTTATTTTTTATGGTATTTGCAAGTTCATCAAGTAATTTTATACTTTTTTCTAGTTCGAATTTTTGATTTATGAGACCGTTTTTATTATTTAGAGAACCACCTGTTATACTACCACCGGCTGATACGATATCACCTTCAATGGTAACTATTTTATACATGTGATTTATCATTTTGCTTAGTCTATTCGCGTTTACTAAGTTATCAGCAATAATTACGTTACCTAGGACATTTAGAACAACATTCTTATATATAGGATCGTATTTAACTAAGCTTGCTGCGGTTCCAATAAAAGAGGTATCGTTTTCTAATTTATTTAGAGTAATATCATCGAGTCTTCTTGGTTTAATAATGTTTAGTGGATAGAACGTTGCACGGCCTGCACCAGTTTGTTTTAAATAGCTTACAGCGTCTTTAGCGTTTATTTCATTTTCAGTTACGATAATATTTGATAAAGCTCCTAGAGATATATCTATTGCTGTACTGTAACGTTCATCAGTTTCAATTAGTTTACCTAAAACATTTTTAATTCCCATAAGTCTGTGATTGTTTAAAACAGTTTTTACAGCATATGGAAGACGGTTATCGTTTTCGATGTTTTCTTTTAGGATGTCAATCTTATTTTTAAGAGTAGCTTCTTCTCTATTTAATCTAGTTAGGTCGTTAAGCATAACTTGTTTATCTAGATTAGCTTTCTTTAATTCATTGTTAAGATTCGCATTTTCAGTTAATTTTTTATTAAGATTTTCTTCTTTAGTTTTTCTCTCTTCTTCTAATAGTTCAAGATTGCTTTTTAATTTTAATTCCGTTTCTTTTAAGGCAAGAATATTAGATTCTAATTTGTTATCATCTGCGTTAAGTTTTTTTCTTTCAAGCATGATTTGCTTTTCACTAGATAATGAAGATAATTTATTTGTTATTTGATATAGGTTTTCACTTGTTTTGCTTATTTCTTCCTCAAGTTTTGCAATGTCATTTTTTAAAATAGTGATTTTAGCACTTTCTTTAGTTTCTTCACCTTGTTTTTTTAGAATCTCGCGGTCTAGGAATTCCTTTTGGCTTTTGTTTTTAGTATAATTTTCGTTTGTTTCACGAATATCTTTAACAAGTAGTCCTATTTCAGTTTGTTCTAATTCTTTTTTTAGTGATACGTATTTTTGAGCGGTTTCTGCTTGTTCCTTTAATGGTGCTAAGTTAACTTCAAGCTCGCTTGTAATTAAAGCGATTTTTTCTAAATTATCATTTGTTTTAGCAAGTTTTCTTAAAGATTCTTCTTTGCGTTTTTTGTATTTTAGAACGCCAGCAGCTTCTTCAATGATGCTTCTTTTTTCTTCTGGCTTACTGTTAATTATTTCACCTATTTTTCCTTGAGATATGATTGATAAAGAAAAAGCACTTGTTCCTGAGTCAATAAAAAGATTAGTAATGTCTTTTAAACGTACTAATTCATTATTAATGTAGTATTCATTTTCACCTGTTCGGTAGACAACTCTTTTGATTTCTAATTCTTTTAAATCACTATTTAGGTAGTGATCTTCATTATTAAATGTTAGTGATACCCAAGCTCTAGTTAGTGGACTTCTTGATTTTGAGCCAGCAAAAATAACATCTGCTGATGTGTTTCCTCCACGAATATCTTTTAAAGATTGCTCTCCAAGAACCCATTTTACGGCATCAACGATATTACTTTTTCCTGAACCATTAGGCCCAACTATTCCTGTTATTCCGTCTTTAATATCGATTGTAATTTTGTCTGCGAAGGATTTAAATCCGTGGGCACTAATTCTTATTAGTTTCATTTACTTCACCTGCACTAATCATGATGGCATTTTTAGCAGCATTTTGTTCTGCTTCTTTTTTAGATTTACCAGTTCCATGAGCATAAATTATACCATCTACTTCTACTTCTACTTCAAATGTTTTGTCATGAGCTGGTCCCGTTTCATTGACAACATTATAACTTAAGCTCTTTTTATCTGTTTGAACTAGTTCTTGTAAGTATGATTTATAGTCACTCATAAATTTTACGTTATTTAATATAAATGGTTTAGCTATATCCATTACGAATTCTTTTGCTTTGGCAAATCCACTGTTTAAATAGATAGTTGCAATTACTGCTTCGAAAACATCGGCTGTTATAGTTTCGTTAATATCGCTTTCTAAAGAGTGCCCTACTTTAATATAATCTTTTAAATTGATTACTTCGGCATATTTATCTAATGCTGCTTCACAAACATAACTTGATCTGATTTTGCTCATTTTTCCTTCAGGATAATCAGTATTTTTATAAAAGTAATCACTCATTATAAGTTCTAAAACAGCATCGCCTAAATATTCTAGTCTTTCATATGATGGAACATTGTGTTCATTAGCATAACTAGTATGTGTCAAGGCAACGCCTAATATTTTATTATCACTTTGTACTCCGTATTTAGATAAATCCATATCTTATCACCAAGCACTATTATATATTAAAAGTGCCAAATATTCTAGGATTTTTTTAAAGTTATTTATTTTTTAGGGCTTTTATTATATAATAACTATGTGAGGTAGATATGAAAAATTTAATAATTAAGTTAATTAGAATTTATCAGAAAACCCCACTTGCAAGTCATAAGAACTGTAGATTTATTCCAACTTGTAGTGAATATATGATTGAAAGTTTGAATGAGTACGGTTTATTTAAAGGCTTAATGTTAGGAATTAAAAGAATATTTAGGTGTCATCCATTCGGTAAATATGGTTATGATCCTGTAATTAAGAAGGAGAAGAAATGAAAAAGTTAAAAGTTGTTATTTTATTTTTATTTATGTTTTGTTTAGGAGGCTGTTTTAAATCGGATAGCTATGAAGGAATTACAATATATACGACGATGTATCCGATAACGTATATTACGAAGACACTTTATGGTGATTATGCAACTATCAATAGTATTTATCCAAATGGTGCTGATATTAGTTCTTATACTGTTACTAATAAGAAACTTAACGATTTTAGTAAAGGTGATTTGTTTATTTATAATGGATTAAGTAATGAAAAACAAGTTGCTGCTAGTTTAATTGAAAAGAATAAGAATATTGATATTATTGATGTTTCTCAAGGTTTAGAGATTAAGAATGATGTTAGTGAACTACTACTTAGTCCGGCAAATTTCCTTATGATGGCGCAGAATGTTAAAAATGGTATTAAAGAGAATGTTAAAAATACTTCTATTATCGAAAGCATTAATAATAATTATGATGATTTAAAAGTTAAGATATCAGAGATAGATGCTGAACTTAAGATTATAGCTGAAAATGCTAAGAATAAACAATTGATTGTTGCTAATAATGCATTTAAGTTTTTAGAAAAGTACGGATTTGAAATTATAAGTATTGCAAGTGATGATGAAAATTCTAATACGAATGTTAGTAAAGCTAAAAGTGCATTTAGTTCTAAGACAAATGCTTATCTATTTATAATCAAAGGTACTGAAGAAAACGATACAATTAAATCAATGACTGATGCTGGTGCTAAACTTGCTGAGGTTAATCCAATGTATACTTTAACAGATGATGAAATAAAGAATGGTACTGATTATATTAATATTATAAAATCATTTATTGATACAATTAAAGAAGAAGTTTATTAGTTTAGGTTGACAAGAAGTTTATTTTATTGTAAAATTTTCTTGTTGGCATGGAGTAGTACTCAAGAGGCTGAAGAGGCGCCCCTGCTAAGGGTGTAGGTCGGGTAACCGGCGCGAGAGTTCAAATCTCTCCTGCTCCGCCATTTTAATAATTAAGGTCTTATGTAAAAGACTTTTTATTTTCTTTGGGCAGATAGCAAAAAATTGCAAAAAATTAGTTTTTTTGTAATTTAGGGCTAGTAATTTTATATTTTTATGATATAATGAATGAGTAATGCCCAGTTAGCTCAGTTGGTAGAGCAACTGACTCTTAATCAGTGGGTCTAGAGTTCGAATCTCTAACTGGGCACCAATAATAAATGGGCTTGTAGCTCAGCTGGTTAGAGCGCACGCCTGATAAGCGTGAGGTCGATGGTTCAAGTCCATTCAGGCCCACCATTTATATTGGCCCGTTGGTGAAATGGTTAACACACATGCCTTTCACGCATGCATTTATGGGTTCGAACCCCGTACGGGTCACCAATTTGAAATTAACTCTCTTATGAGAGTTTTTTTGTTGTCTTAATTTCTTGCAATAAAAAAAGCACATATTTTGTGCTTAATTATTTAGCATATACGCTAACTTTTTTCTTATCTTTTCCTAATCTTTCATACTTTACTGTGCCATCAATTAAAGCAAATAATGTATGATCTTTTCCCATTCCAACGTTTGTTCCTGGATAAATCTTAGTTCCTCTTTGACGATAAATAATATTTCCAGCTTTAGCCATTTGACCATCAGCAAGTTTAGCTCCTAATCTACGACCAACTGAATCTCTACCATTTTGAGTAGAACCTTGAGCTTTAACGTGAGCAAAACGTTGAATATTAAGTCTTATAAATAACATAATTATTCCTCACTCTCAATTTTTATATTTTTAGGATAGTCTTTAGATAAATCTTTTAGTAATTCTTTAAGATTATCAAATAATCTATATACTAAGTCATCTTCTTTTATAATTTCAACTATCAAAGTATTTCCATCATCACTGTATTTAACAGAGTCTTTATCAATGCTCATCATATTATTAACACTTGTTACGATTATTGATGATACACTTGCGCATACGATGTCTTTACCATAATCAGCAAAGTTTGCATGGCCTTTTAAAGTAATGGAATTGTTTTTAATAAATACTTTTATCATCTTAACCAACTATTTTCTTAACGATTAGTTTAGTATAAGGTTGTCTATGACCTTTTTTAAGACGATATTTCTTTTTAGGTCTGTATTTGAAAACAACGATTTTCTTTTGACGTCCTTGTTTTGCTACTTCACAAACAACTTTTGCACCTTTAACAGTTGGTGTACCAGTTTTTTCGCCAAGAGCTAATACTTCGTCAAATTCTACTTCTTTACCTACTTCAGCATCAATCTTTTCTACAAAGATTTCATCGCCTTCAGCAACATAGTATTGTTTTCCACCAGTTACAAATATAGCTTTCATAAGTTCTTTCCTCCCATCTTTTTAGGACACGCCTTGAAGGTGTGCATAAGCAACTTTTTACCTTTTTAGAGCGGTTTATAAAACTAATTTACAAACAAATAGATAATACCAAAAAATCAGATTATTGTCAATTAAAAGGCTTAAATTTAGATATTAAAACATCTCTTTCTCTAATATTATTTATAAAATTGTAATAATTTTTATAGATTTGGTTTATATTACCTACTCTTTTAGGCTTTTTATGTTCTATATTATAAAGATATCTTTCAAGTAAAAAGTTATTAAATATATAATTATGATTCTTAATTGGTTTAAAGGTTTCAGTTAATAAAAAAGAAATAATTATGATTAAAGTTAGAGTTTTATCGTTTAATATTATAAAAATAATGAGAGTTATTATACTTAAAACATTTATGATTTTTAAATTTATTTTGTATGGCATAATAAGTTCTGTGATACTTGATATTATTTTGGAACCATCTAAAGGAATTATAGGAAGAATATTAAATAATATAATAATTTTATTATAGGTTAGAAATATATTATAGGTAAGGCTTGTCATTAGGCCATTTTTATATAAAATAAAAAAAGGAATGTATAAAATGAACTGTATAATTATTCCTGCTGAACTTATGAAGAAAAGATTTAAACTTTTGATATTTGATTGCATGTTCATTTTAATGATAGCACCAAACGGAAGCACTTCGATAGAATTTATTTTTTGATTAAATAGTTTAATCATAGTTAAGTGACCTAGTTCATGAAAAAACATGATTGTAATAATCACGAAAAAATAATTGAAGTAACCACATATTAAAATTAATAATATTATGAGATATGTTATTGGATTAATTTTAAATATATTCTTCATAATTTAGAGCTTTACCATCTCGCATAAATAGAACATATAGGATATTATCTTGAGCGTTAGCAATAATTGTATTTGATGATACATAATCATATAGTTTAACGTTTATATCACTTACATTAGAATACCAGTAATCTACTCCGTCCATGCCTTGAATTATAATGGTTTTTCCGTATTCTTCTTTGTCACCAATAAAAACTACTATGCCGCTTTTATATGGATAGATAGCGCTTACTTCAGTTAATTTAGCTCCGTCTTTGTAAGATGATGATTCCTGATAAGTTATTTTAGCTGCAGATACTGGTGTTTCTTTAACTTCTTTTAACACTTTGCCAAAGTATTTGTTATATAGTTTAGTTATTTTAGTAAATTTGAAGTTTTGGTCATAAGCATATTTTTTGAAAGTTAAGAGATTTTTATTACTATAATTAACGAAAACTGATATTAATAAAAACAAAATGATACTACACATACATCTTATGATGAGATTTTTTATATACTTTTTATTTTTCAAGTTATCACCTAGTTAAATGTATGTCTTCTTTTAAAAAAGATTACTATAGCATTTAAGATAATGTTTATAGGCAAAAAGTTTATTACTAATTTTATAACTGATGTATTAAATTTATTGAATATGCTGAAAATAACTATACTGTATAAAAATAAATATACAATGCTTATTATAAATCGATAAGCTTTTGTATCGTTAAAATATTTTATTAAATTTTTGTTTAAAAAGTATAATAGTAAAATTGTTATTGTACAAAAAGGAATTCCATTAAAGATGATATCTAATATAAGCGTTAAATATATTTTATTATCATTTAATTCAAAGATTATTAAAGGCGCTGAAAACAAAATGGTATTTGTTAAATTATAACTTAGGATGTCTAGAATAATCATCTTTCAATCACCCCTACATAATTAAGATTTTTATTATTTACTCCTTTCACGATAATAATATTTTCAAAGTCTTCATAAATAATATTTATAACTTTGCCGATATAGGTTCCATAAACACTTGTTACAGTATCATT
>JAUNFK010000025.1 GCA_030525085.1 bacterium | reverse complement strand
TTTAAGGCCACTTATAATATCATTATTAAGATTAGTTATATTTGTTTTCCCAATTGCATACTTATTTACGAAATCAGAAAACGTTACTAGTATAGTTTGGTGGACATTTCCAATTGCTGAAATTTTAACATCAATTATTGCACTATTTATTTTAAAAGACTCATACAATAAGAAAATTAAGATAATTAATAATGTAATTACTACTGATAACTTAATTATAACTATTTCAAGAGAACATGGTACAAATGGTAAAGAAATAGGAAGGTTAGTAGCTCGTGAATTAAAGATACCTTTTTATGATAAAGAGGAAATAAAAGAGTTTGCTATAAAAAATAATATGTTAAATGCTGATTTTAAAGATGATGAAATATATGATAATTTCTTATCACTTGATGTGAGTAAAGAAGCAATAATTAATCAGTCTAAAGTTATTAAAAAAATTGCAAATACGAGTAATGCAGTCATTGTTGGAAGAACAGCAGACTATATCTTAAAAGATAATAAAAATCTTATTAAAGTATTTATATATGCTCCAATGGATTATCGCACTAAAAATGTCATGAAAAATTATGGAGATAATGAAAAACAAGCAAAGCAGCACATAATATCTTCAGATAAATCTAGAGCAAATTACTATAGTGCTATAGCAAATAAATCTTGGGGAGAGAAAAGTAATTATGATTTATGTATTGATGCTAAAATAGGAAATAAAAATGTAGTTAAGATAATATGTGATTATGTAAAAGGTAAGTAAGTAAAAAAAGTGCTGGTTAATTCAGTACTTTTTTTAATAAATTACACATAATAATTAACTCATGATATAATATCTTTAATAAAGGAGCTCTTATGAAAAAGAAAAAAATAATTGTTGTTATAGGTGTTTTGCTTATAATTGTGCTTGCTGGTTTAATTACAAGTTATATTGATGGTGGAAGAGTAAGCAATGGGCATGAACCAAAATGCACTATAAAAATAACTAGTAAAGATGGAAGTAAAGTAACATATTGGGGACTGGGGTATAAAGTAGTTAGATATGTAAGTGTATCACCTAGTGAACCTTATAAAAATAATAGAGGGGTTAAAATGGGTAGCTGGTTTATGAAATATGAACTAGTAAGTACTATAAATAGCGTAGATGATTTTTATAAAACTGTATTAACACAATATAATGATATTAGAGATTTAAGTGAAAATTACAGCACATCTGATGCTAAGAAAGATAATTGTTATGTTATAGGATCATCAGTAAATGATAAATTATTTTCTGGTTTTACTAGTAAATATAATAAGAAAAAGGATGCTTTTGTTAGAGTAGTCCATAGTACTACTGAGGGAGACGTTATTATTACAGATGTTTTATATGATTCTATAAATGATAAAGTACATATTGTAACGGATAGTACAAGAGATAAATATGCTTCTTTAGAAGATAGAACTATTAAGTATCAGTCTTATGAAAAGATTAGTGTATGGTTTCATGGTGATGTTAGATATTGGGTGGCTTATAATGGAACTTTACCAGATAGTGAAGTAGATGAGACTGATGATGAAAACTTCTTTATCATAACATCATTAGATTAGGATAATTATGAAAAGAGTTTTAAATCCTTTTGGAATGTTTATAACTGGTTTAATCCTTGGGGTTATAAGTAGGTTATTAGATATTTATACGCAAAATTTAGGCAATATGTTTTCAGAACTAGCTATTTGGATCTTGCTTGGCACAATTATTTCAATTTATAGTGAATCTAAAAAGAAAGCAATGTTTAATATTTTACCATTTTGCATAGGCATGCTTATTACTTATTATGTGGTAGCTGCTTTAACAAATGGGGTGTATGGTAAGATTTTTATAATTGGCTGGAGCATATTTGCTTTATTATCGCCAATTATGGCATACTTTGCTTGGATAACTAAAGAGAAGGGAACCTTTCCTAAAATAATAAGTATCGGCATAATATTAGTTTCAATATTATCAAGTATTATTTTATTTGATGGATTAAGAGTTTATGATTATATTATTAATTTAGTATTAATATATATTTTGTTTATAAAGAAAATTAATAGGTAACAAGATTGCTGTTGATTGAAAACGATTGGAGTAATCAATATAAAAGATAAGAGGTAATTTATGATTTTTGATTTTAATAACGATATTGATATTATTTATGCTTTAGATTATTTTATAAAAAAAGATTCAAATACTTTAAAAGTATATAATCCTAAAAATATAAATATTGATTTGACTGAATTATATAATTTATATATAAAATATGTAGACGAAAAAGAAAAAGAAGAATTAAATTTAATTGGGGATTTTTCTAATAAAGCAAGATATGTTGTAAATAATAAATTGAATCTAAAAGGATATGATAAGTTTAATAATTATTTTAATAATTTTGCCGAAAGAGAAAAAATAAAAGGTGATATTTTATCAAACCCTGGACTTAAAAGTTTTGATTTAGATTATTTACAAAAATTTTATAAAGAGAAACTATATAATAAAATTTTTATTTATATGACGCCTTTTGTTTCTGGTGCTTTTGGTTTAAAAAAGGATGATTGTTTTTATATAGTATTAGGTATTAAATTTAATTATGAAAAGAATAAATATACATCTTGTGGAACTTTAGTTCCTAAAATCATTCATGAGTTATCTCATCCGCTTGCCGAAGAACATTTAAAAAATATAAGTTGTGTTTTAGAAAATAATTTATTAAATGTAAATTGTTATGATGAAAACCAAACAGAGGAATTGTTAGTAAGAGTTTTGGAAATATTTTTGTCGAGTAAATTTTTGGGTAAAGATTATTATCAGTGGGCACTAGCAGAGCAGGATTCATTTGGTTTTACTAATGTCAGAAAAATATTTGATCTTTTGGGTGATGAAATTAATGATATTAATAGTGTTGATGATTTTTTTGAGCTTTTATTAAAAAATGATATATTAGAAACTAATAATAGTTAGTAAGTATTGGGCGAGTATTAATTACTTGCTTTTTTATTATATAAAATATTATCTTATGATATAATAATTTTAGTTAAAGATACTTGATGAGTTTACTATGAAAATGGAGGAGTTTATGGAAAAAGTAAATGCTAAAGATTATTTAGGAAAGGAAGTAGTTGTAGAGATAGATAGACAGCTGGGGACTAGACATCCGAAGCATGGTTTTATGTATATGTTAAATTATGGATATATACCTAATACAGTAAGTGGTGATGGAGAAGAACTTGATGCATATCTTGTTGGTGAGTTTGAACCAGTAGCTTCTAGTAAAGGAAAGGTTATAGCAGTTATTCATAGAACTAATGATGACGATGATAAGTTAGTTGTTTCTAAGGATGGTAAAGATTATTCTGACGATGCAATTAGAGCTTTGACAGAGTTTCAGGAAAAATATTTTGAATCTATTATTTTGAGATAATAAGTAAGCATAATTTACTTGTTTTTTGTTTAATGTTTGATAAATTGCTTATAATATTAGAGATATTTCACTTGATTTTTGAATAATTTTCATCATTTTTTCATTTTAGAAGTTTATTCTTGGTTTGTATGAAAGGAGAAGTTTTATGAAAAGATGGATTAAGAACGGGATTTTGGTATTAATTATGATACTCTGTATGGGTGTTATTGTTTTTACAGGTATTTATGCTAGTAAAAATTTAAGCTCTAGTGGTGGTAATCCACCTAGTGGAATGAGCTCTAGTGGTGAAGTTCCTGAGAAACCGGAAGGTGAGAGTTCTAGTAATGAGCCACCTGAGAAACCAGAGGGTGAGAGTTCTAATAATGAAGCACCTGATAAACCAGATGGAGATACTGATAATCAAATTCCAGAGAAACCAGATGGTGAAAACAATAACGAGAGTGCTCCAGAAATGCCAAGTGAGAATATGGGGATGCCTATGAGTAATAGCGCAAGTTTATCTATTAAATATTATGTTATTTTTGGGGTTGCAGGTTTTGGTTTTACAGCATCAGCAGTTTATCTACTTATGTCTAAGTTTAATAAGTTAACATTTAAAGAAACATTTATTAATTGTGATAAAATATTAATATTTATTTTAGCTAGTTTGTTACTTACAGGAATTGTTACTTTTGTTAGTTCTTATGTAGTAAAAAATAATTCGTCTAGTGATAATAAGCCTAACAACATGAGTGGTGGAAGCGTTACTTATTCATCAGCAAATACTGTAAGTGAAGATAAAACTTTTAGTGGAGATGAGTTTAAGAGTACTAGCAGTGATGAGAATGCTTTATTAATTAGTGGCGATATTAGTGTTAGTGCTAGTAAGATAACGGTAAATAAAACTGGGGACTCAGATGGAGGAGATGCAACGAGTTTTTATGGCAATAACTCTGGAGTTCTTGCTAAGGATGGGGCTAGTGTTTATATAGATGGAGCTACAATAGAGACTAATGCTGCAGGTGCTAATGGAGTGTTTAGTTATGGTGGCTCTGCAACAACTAATAATACATCTAATGATGGAACAAGTATAACGATTAGTGATTCTAAGATAACGACAACTAAGGATAATTCTGGTGGGGTAATGGTTACTGGCGGTGGAACATTATTTGGTAATAATTTGGAGATTCATACTGCTGGAACTAGCTCTGCAGCAATTAGAAGTGATAGGGGTGGTGGAACTTTAGTTATTAAAGGTGGAATTTATACAACTACTGGTAAGGGTTCACCTAGCGTGTATTCTACTGCTGATATTACTGTTAGTGATGCTACACTTACTTCTAAGAAGAGTGAGGGAATTGTTATAGAAGGTAAAAACTCAGTAAGTTTAGATAATGTGACTTTAACTGATACTAATAATGAATTAAATGGACTATCAACAACGTATAAAAATATCTTTTTGTATCAATCTATGAGTGGGGACGCTAGTGTAGGTAATGCTTCATTTAGTTCTAAGGATAGTACAATTACAACTAATAAAGGTGATACTTTTTATGTAACAAATACTAAAGCTACTATTACTTTAGAAAATAATACATTTAAAAATAATGATAAGACAGGGGCCTTTTTAAGAGTTGAAGCTGGTCCTTGGGGAAGTAATGGTTCTAATGGGGGAGACGTTACTTTAAAATTGAGTAAGCAGACTATAACTGGTGATATTTTAGTGGATAATATTAGTACATTATCTATTAGCATGACAAATAGTACATATGAAGGAACAATTAATGGTGACAATACAGCAAAGAGTATAACGTTGAAGCTAGATAAAAATTCTAAAATTAAATTAACTGGTGACTCATATGTTACTAGTTTAGATAATGCTGATAGTACTAATAGTAATATTGATTTAAATGGGTATAAATTATATGTTAATGGTAAAAGTATTTAGACAGTTTTAAGTATTTTGTATGTTTACTTTAGATATGAAATAATTTAAAATTAAGTTAGAAAGGAGTAGCCTTGTGTTAAGTAAAATAAATAAGTTTTTATATTCTTCAATTGCTTTATCAATATTAATGTTTGTAATAGGTGTTATCTTTATTTTACAACCGGAAGCATCATTTAGTACTATTACATATATTTTAGCGATTGTTCTTATTATAAATGGTATTTATTTCTTGATAGAGAAAGAAACTAGCATTTTCTTTACTGGTTTTATAACTCTTGGGGTAGTGGAAATATTACTTGGGGTTGTAATGTTCTTAAATCCTGATATTGTTAAGACTTTATTCCCAATTGTAACTGGTATTGTTATGATTAGTAAGAGTACAATAGATTTAAGATTTTCCTTCTTACTTAATAAAAATGGTTATAGTAACTGGTTAGCACTTGCAATATGTTCTGTAGTATCTATTGCTTGTGGACTTATAATTATTTTCTATCCAAGTATAGGAACAATAGCCCTTACTACTTATTTAGGAATTCTTATTACTATTTATAGTGTATCTAATATTATTGATACAATTATGTTTAAGAAGAATATTAATGAGATAGTTAAGTTTTTAGATAATTAGCCTTTAGGGCTTTTTATTTTTAAAAAATATGTCTAGACTTTCACTGTGTAATAGTGTATAATTGCTTAACGTATGGTAGGAGAACGTGATGAAAATAAATAAAAAAGAAAGTAAGTTGATTTCGTGTATAATACTTATATGCTTAATTTGCATAGTTGGAATTTCTTATGCATATTTTACTGCTGGAATATCATCTGAAAGTAATACAACAATTAAAGGTGATGCTGGTATAATGAAGATATCATATTCTGGTGGAAAAAATATTAATTTATCAGGAATTTATCCGAGAGATGAGGTATGGGCGACTAAAACCATAACTGTAACTGGTAATAATACCACTGATGCATAAATGTATTACAGATTAACATTGGTTGTTGATTCTAATACATTTAAAACTTCTGATCCATTACAATATGAATTAGTTAGTACAAATACAAGTGCAAATGGAGAGGTAATACCTTCTGTATCCAAAACAAATATTACGAGTTCATCAATTAATTTAGGTGATGGATATTTTATAAAAGCTAGTAATGCAACGCACGTGTATCAACTAAAAATTTATTATCCGAGAACCGATGAAAACCAAAATGATAATCAAAATGCATCTTTTAATTCACATGTAGAAATAAAAAGTGTAACTAAACCTAAAGAACTGGGTTTTGACACTATTCAAAGAGGAGCAATAAAAAATAAAGTATTTAGCACTAAGGAACCAGGAACATTAAAATTTCAGTTTCTTTGTGAAAGCAAAGAACAGAAAAGTGGTGGCATTATTCCAATGGCTTTTTGTTTAGACTATGAATTAAGTATTTCGAATTATGTGATAAATGAAAATTCTACTAATGAGTCTGATAAATATATAATAGAAATGTCAGAATATTATGATTATAATAGGCCCAATTTCAATAAGCCTGGAGGTGACACGGAAATTGTTGATATCAACATTACTCAAGGAATTATTGATAATTATAAAGGGAGGATACCATTTGATTTTGATGTAAGAGCACCACTACATTCAGATATTTCATTACCTCAGTTGGGGCAGGCATATTGGTTTAGACTTTATTTTATTGATTCAAGTGATAATTTATATTTAGTTGATTGGCTACATATGGATAAAGATGGGACTCCACCATCAGATGATGGAACAGGTGGAATTGATGGAACTGAAATTGAAGAAACGGAAGAATCGGCATTAGCGGCTTGTTTGTATTCTGATTGTAAAATTTAATTAGCCTTTAGGGCTTTTTATTTTGGGTTTCTTGACAAACATATGTTTTTTTGATAGTATATTCTGTCAAAAGAAGGGGATTTTATGAAAAAAGTAGAAGACTTTCATTTTAATGATAATTTTTTTAATTCTTATATGAAGACTATTTTTGGTGAAGCTTTTGCTTATACTAGTTCAGCTTTAGAAGAAGCTTTTAGTGCGAAAAATGTTGCTGAATTTGAACTTAAAAAGTTTGCTTCTCCAGAAAATACTACTTATGCTAATTTTTTGATGAAAACTTCACCGGCTTTATATACTGAAAGAGTTTGTAATGTAATTGATTATTTGAAGCATTTAGGAGTTCCAGAAAAGCCAATTTTAGTTGATGATGATTTAGAAGTTTATTCTCCTTGCATAAGTGATTATATACCTTATGTTAAAGGAGCTGTTAGACCTTTTAGAAATAAACAGGAGTTAGAAAAAGCTAGAAGTGAGGGAAGACTTACTGGACAAGCTTATGAGAGTGAAACTTTAATTGATAGAGCAAGTGAACTTTGTCAGCTTGTTACTAATATGAGTATGGCTGATGCTAAAGCTAAGTCTACTAAGAAGGGATTTCTTACGGCGTTTGATTATGCGTTACTTCTTGATGATATTTCGGTAAAAGATATTATAAAAATTGATAGTATGGTTAATTATAACGAAGGAATTAAAGAAGGATTTAAAAAGGTAGATAATTGTGTTTTTGGAGCGGATTTTGAGACTTGCCCAAAAGAGTTAGTACCTGTTAGAATGCAAGAACTTATGTATAAGTATAATACAGAATGGGCGTTAGATATTCCGGCATTTAGTTTTGATATGGATTTTGATACACCAGAAGAGAAGGAACGTGCTAAAGATGCATATTTAAGAGCATTTTATGAAAGAGAAGCTAAGTTCCATATTGAGTTTGAGAGAATTCATCCATTTGAGGATGGTAATGGTAGAACTGGTAGAATTATTACGAATGCACATTTACTTCATAATAATTTAGCTCCTATTATTATTACTTCATCTATGAAGAGTATTTATTTAAAGTGTATTAGTGATAGAGATTATAGAACACTTGGGAATTTGTTTAGAATACTTGCTAGTGTAACAACATCTCAGCTTATTGCATATTATAGAAAAGTTAAAGGAATTAGTCCTGATGATATTAGTGATAAAAGAGGCAAACCTAATAATTAGCCTCTTTTTTCTTGCCTTAAATTCTTCTTAATGCTAGAATGTTTTTGAGGTAATTATGAATAGAGAAGAGATATTTGAAAAAGAAATAAGTTATATTAAAGATGAAAATTTAAGGAAGGCTTTAGTTTATTATATTAATAATATTCCAGAGTATATTTTACATGAGGGAGCATCAAGTACTGGTAAGTATCATCCTGATTATGCTACTGGTGAAGGTGGACTTTTAAGACATTTAAAGGCATCTGTAAGAATTGGTAAGGAACTTCTTGATAATCCACTTATTGGGGATAAGTATACAGCACATCAAAAGGATATGATGCTTTTGGGGTTACTTATTCATGATGGTTTAAAAAGAGGCTTAACTGAGGAAAAATATACACGTTTTGATCATCCAATTTTGATGGCTAATTTTGTTTTAGAACATCAGAATGAAGCAGGATTAAATGAAGAAGATGCTTTATTTATAAGTGAAGTGATTAGAACACATATGGGACCTTATACAAGGAATTCTTATGGGGATGAAATTTTAGAGGCACCTAAAACTAAATATCAGAGTTTTGTTCATATGTGTGATTATTTAGCAAGTCGTAAATTTTTAGAGATAAGATTTGATGAAAATAACAACATCATATTCTAGTTTTTCGGCATAAATGCTTGCATAGAAGCATATTTTTTGATAATATATTCTTGGTTTTAATACCATTATGTACATAAACTGATTAAATCGCCTAGTGGCCAAAGGTTGGTAGTTTAAGAAGACGTTTATGGGTAATTAACGAAAGGAAAGTGATTTTATATGGCTGTTGTTTCTATGAGTTATTTATTAGAAGCAGGTGTTCATTTTGGACATCAAACTAAAAGATGGAATCCTAAAATGAAGGAATACATCTTTACATCAAGAGATGATATTTATATTATTGATCTTGAAAAGACTGCTGCATGTATTGAAAGTGCTTATGCAGAAATTAAGAAGATTGCAGAAAACGGAGGAAATTTCTTATTTGTTGGTACTAAGAAACAAGCAAATGAAGCTGCTAAAGAAGAAGCTTTAAGAAGTAATTCTTATTATGTAATCGAAAGATGGTTAGGTGGAACATTAACTAACTTCAGAACTATCAGAAAGAGAATTAAACGTTTAGAAGAAATTGAAAAAATGGAAGCTGACGGATTATTTGAAGTTTTACCTAAGAAAGAAGTTATTGGATTAAAGAAAGAATATGAAAAACTAAATAAAGTTTTATGTGGTATTCGTAACATGGAAAAATTACCAGATGCTTTAATTATCGTTGATCCTAAAAAGGAAATTAACGCTATTCATGAAGCTCGTAAATTAAACATTCCTGTATTTGGTTTAGTTGATACTAACTGTGATCCAGATGATGTTGATTTTGTAATTCCTGGTAATGATGATGCTGTAAGAAGCGTAAAAGTTGTTTTAGGTGTTTTAACTAATGCTATTTGTGAAGCACGTGGACTTGAAATGGCTGATTATGTTACTGAAGATGATAAATCTAAGAAAAGTGAAAAACAAGTAAAAACTGTTAAAGAAGTTTTTGTTGAAAGCTTAGAAGATGAAAAAACTAAAGAAGCTATAAAGGAAGAAAAAACTACTGAAGATGAAGATTTAACATTAAAGACTTTAGCTGAACTTAAACAAGTAGCTAAGAAAAAGGGTGTTAAAGGATACTCTTCAATGAAAAAAGAAGAATTATTACAAGCATTAAAATAGTTTAGGAGGATAAATATGATAGATGCTAAAAGCGTTGCTGAATTAAGAAGCAAAACTGGTGCAGGTATGATGGACTGCAAAAAGGCTTTAACTGAGTCTAATGGTGATTTAGAAAAAGCTATCGATTATTTAAGAGAAAAAGGTATTGCTAAGGCTGCTAAGAAAGAAAGCAGAATTGCTGCTGAAGGTTTAGCTAATATCTTTACATCAGGAAATAAGGCTGTAATTTTAGAGGTTAACTCTGAAACTGACTTTGTTAGTAAGAATGCTGAATTTACTGATATGATTAAAGAAATTGGTGAAGCTGTTTTAAACTCAGAAGCTAAGACTTTAGAAGAAGCATTACTTCTTCCATCAAGTGAAGGAACTATTGCTGATTTAATTGTTGCTAAAACAAGTAAGATTGGTGAAAAGTTATCTTTAAGAAGATTAGAAGTTGTTGAAAAGACTGATACTCAAAATTTTGGTGCTTACCTACATATGGGTGGTAAAATTGCTGTATTAACTCTATTAGAGGGCGCTAATAGTGATGTTGCTAAAGACGTTGCTATGCAAGCTGCTGCAATGAGACCAGAATACTTAAAAGAAGAAGATATTGATGCTGAACGCATTGAAAGAGAAAGAAAAGTATTTACTGAACAAGCTATTAATGAAGGAAAGCCTGCTGATATTGCTGCTAAAATGGTTGAAGGTAGACTTAAAAAATTCTTCAAAGAAATTTGCTTATTAGATGAACCATTCATTAAAGACGGTGACGTTGATGTTAAAACTTACGTTAAGAATAATGGCGGAGAAGTTTT
>JAUNFK010000007.1:20053-45638 GCA_030525085.1 bacterium | reverse complement strand
CACCTATTGAAAAGATTAGATATGTTTGTCATCTATATTAGAAAATAGAGAACTTATAAAATCCTATGTTATAGGAAATTATGAGGTTTTTATTTGTCTATATGATATTTTAATGAAATTAGATGAAAAAAATTATATTATACCTATATCATCTGTTATAAATATTATAAATTAATCTGTAAATACTTGCTTATATTTGAAGAGATATGTTATAATACTAACGAGTTAAAAAAGGAGGCAATTTAAAATGGCAAAGAAAAATGAAAACCGTAATCCTGTTGAGTTAAAATGTTCTGTTTGTGGTAATTTTATTCGCCCTACAGAAAAGAATAAAGCTAATACTCCAGATAAGTTAGAAATTAAGAAATTCTGTAAGACATGTGGTAAAGCCCAAGTATTTAAAGAAAAGAAATAGTTGTGAGGAGTAAAATAGTATGAATATAAATATAAATGATATCAAGAATGGTATGACAGTTATTCTTGATGGTAATCTATGTATGATTGTTGAGTTCCAACATGTTAAGCCAGGTAAAGGTCCTGCTTTTGTAAGAATTAAATATAAGAATCTTAAGACTGGTTCAATCGTTGAACAAACATTTAATACAAACTTAAAATTAGAAAAAGCACATGTTGATAAATTACACATGCAATATTTATATAATGATGGAACTAATTATATTTTCATGAATAATGATGATTATAGTCAGTTAGAAATATCTGCAAGCGTACTTGGCAATGATGTAAACTTTTTAAAAGAAAATTTAGAAATTGAAGTATCTATGTATGATGGTGAAATTTTAGGTATTACTTTACCAGAAATAGTTGATTATGAAGTTATTGAAACAACTGATGCTGTTAAAGGAAATACAACAAATAACGCTATGAAAGATGCAACAATTGAAACTGGTTATGTAGTAAAAGTTCCTATGTTTATTGGAGTAGGAGAAAAGATTTTAATTACTACTAAAGATGGTAAATATTCAAGTAGAGCATAAGCTCTATTTTTTGTTTGCAAAAATAACTATAATGTTTTATACTTTTAATTATGCTAGGAGATAAAAAAATGGATAAACAATTAAAAAAAATATATTTATATATAGGAATCTTTGTTGCAATAATCTTTATTGGAGCAACATATGCATTCTTTACTGCTGGAATGAGTTCTGAAACAAGTACTACAGTAAGAGCTGATGCCGGAACAATGAAAATAACATATAGTGGAGGATCAAATATAAATCTTGCTGGAATATATCCTAAAGATGATGTATGGGCTACAAAAACTATAACTGTAACTGGTAATAATACAACAGATGCACAGATGTATTATAAGTTAACATTAGTAGTAGACTCAAATACATTTAAAACAGATGATCCATTACAATATGAACTAGTAAGTACTAATACTAGTACTAATGGAGAAATAATACCAAATATATCAAAAACTGATTTTACTAAAACTTCTATTGAATTAGGAAGTGGACACTTTGTAAAAGCAAATAATGCTAAACACACATATCTTTTAAAGATATATTATCCTAAAAAGACAACTAGTCAGAATGCAAATCAAGGAGCAACATTTAGTGCTCATGTAGAGATAACAAGTGCTAAAGCACCTGCTGGCCCGGTATTTGCTGATACAATACTTGCAAATAATGAAGTTAAAACTCCGCTTACAACTCCAGGTGATGATGTAAGTGCACATACTTTAAATGATTCTAGTATAAGAACAAATAAAGTTTCTACATCTGACCAAGCAAAATATATAACTTATGGTACTGGTTATACTGTTAATGGGAAAATATTTCAACTTACAGGAGTTAGCGTAACAAGTGATACATATGCCAATTCATATTCTAGTTTAGTTGGAAAGTATTTGTCTTATGATACTCTTGGATTTGAAGGTTCGGATACTGCTAATACTATTGTGAATCCGGCTGAACCACGAACTCTTACATATTATGTAGTTAGTACTACGCCAACAAGTTTTTCGTTTAAAGTTATTAGTTCACCTGAAAATGTGACCGAAGCTGTACTTGCATCTACAGAAGATGATTATGGAACTTCATATTATTTTAGAGGTGCTGTTAAAAATAATTATGTCCAGTTTGCAAATAAATGCTGGCGTATAGTAAGAATAGCTGGAAATAATTCAGTAAAGCTTATTCTTCATAATGATAATACATCTGGTGCTACTAATCCTTGCTCTGCAGCAAATCATAGCGAAGATGCAGCATTTGCCCATTATAGAGGGACAACTTATAATAGTTACTTTAATTATGCACATAATGATAATGCATATGTAGGTTTCATGTATGGTGAGGCTGGAGCAAGTGATTATGAGAGCACGCATGCAAATATAAATAAAAGCGATATACTTACAAATTTAGAAACATGGTATGCCAATAGTTTAAACTCATATGATAGTAAAATTGCAGATACTGTTTGGTGTGCGGATAAGTCAGTTACAACAGAAAAGGCCTATTATTCGTCTGGAACCACGGTATCATTAGATAGATTAGGTTACGGAACAAATGAGACATATTATGGGTCTTATGAGCGATTGAGAAATAAGAGCCCTTACGCATATAGTGGTGGAACAGGCCCTTCTTTAAAATGTAGTAATGCTTTAAGTAAGATAACTGGTAAAATTGGCTTAATATCAGCAGATGAATTAGCGTTTGCTGGCTATGCTACTTACGATGTAAACAATGTAAGTGTTTATTTACAAGAAAATGCAACTGCAGAATATTGGTGGACCTTAACCCCTGGATACTATAAAGGCAACAATTTCATAATGTGGTTTATTAGTGGTAAATATGGAATGCTTTGGAGAGAGAATGGTGGAACGACAAAAATGGGTATGCGTCCAACTATTTCTCTTAAGGCTACCGTTAATAATTCTGGAGGATCTGGAACAAGTGAAGATCCATATATTATAGATTAATTTTTAAAGTCATAGATATTCATTATTTATGACTTTTTTCTTATTATGGGTTTACAAATAAGTTTTAAAAATATATAATAAGAACAATGTTTGGGGGAAGATATATGAAAGAAAACATACCCGTTTTATTACTTAAGAAACTTACTATATTGCCTTCCCAAGAAGTACGTATTGAACTAAATAATGAGCTTTCTAAAAAGGTTATTGATATAAGTACTATTGAGTTTTCTAATAAAGTTTTAATTGTTCTTCCATCTAATACTTTGGAAGAAAGCCCAACGCTTACGGATTTGCCTAAGAGTGGTGTTTTAACGTTAATTAATTCTAAGATAGTACTACCTAATAATAATTATAGAGTAGTTCTTAAGGGTTTAAATAGAGTTAAGATTAATAATTATCGCAGTTATCCAAATGATAAGGGTGTACTTTTAGGTAATGCTAAGATGCTTTATATAGATAATGGAGAAACTTTAGAGGAAACTGCATTAAGGAAGAAGTTAGTTTCACTTGTTAATACTTATATAAAAATTAATCCAGAGATAGATAATAGTATAATTTCGAAGATAAGTAATTGTCCTTCCCTAGGTGAGGTAACGGATATTATTGTTACTTTCTTAAGACTCTCTAAGGATAAAAAGATTTATTATATGAATGAATTTGATGATGTTCTTAGAGCTAAGTCCCTTATTAAAGAAATAAATATAGAACTTGAGATATTTAAACTTGATGGGAAGATTGAAAAAGAGATTAAAGAGCAGTTTGCTCGTGAGCAGAAAGAGTTTGTTATTAAACAGAAAATTAGTAAGCTTAATGAAGAGCTTGGGATAAATTCTTCAAAAGATGATGAAACTGTTTCTTTGAGAGAAAAGATAGATAATTTTGATGCTCCTATTAAAGTTAAGGATAAACTATTACAAGAGCTACAGAAATATGAATATACACCTGCAAGTAGCCCTGAAGTTTCAATGATAAGAACTTATATAGAAACCTTATTATCTCTTCCATATAATCTAATGAGCTCTGAAGAAACAAATAAAGATAAAATTCGTAAGGAACTTGATAAGACTCATTATGGTTTAGAAGAGGTTAAAGGAAGAATTATAGATTATGCTATATTAAAAAAACATAATCCAGAGTTAGATAATCCAATTATTTGTTTAGTTGGCGCTCCAGGTATTGGTAAAACAAGTATTGCAAGGACTATTGCAAGTGCTTTAAGAAGAGAATTTACAAAGATAAGTTTAGGTGGTCTTAATGATTCATCTGAACTTATTGGACATAGACGTACATATTTAGGTGCTGCGCCTGGTAAGATTATTTCTTCTGTTATTAAATGTAAAACTAGCAATCCAGTTATTTTATTAGATGAAGTAGATAAATTGGTTAAAGATTATAAGGGAGATCCTGCAAGTGTGCTTTTAGATATACTTGATAATAAACAAAATAAAGAGTTTACTGATAGTTATATAGAAGAAGCTTTTGATTTATCTAAGTGCTTATTTATTTTAACTGCAAATGATGCAAAAGAGATACCTAGCGTGCTTAGGGATAGGTTAGAAATTATTTATTTACCTAGTTATAGTATTTATGAAAAGAAAGATATTGCCGTTAATTATTTACTTCCAACAGTGTGCAATAAATATAATGTTAAGATAGAAATTAATGAAGATGTTATATTAGATATCATTAAATATTATACAATGGAGTCTGGAGTCAGAGAACTTGGAAGATTACTTGATAAGATAGTTAGATATTTGGTTATTAATAAAGTTAAAGAGATTACGGAAAGTGATTTAGAGATAATTTTAGGCAATAAGCTTTATGTTAATGAGGAGAAAGCTAATAATGTTGGTGAAGTTAATATTATTGGTGTAACACCATTTGGTGGCTCTGTTCTTAAAGTTCAAGCAGCTTATAATAATTATAGTCCAATTAGTATTACTGGTAATGTTGGAGAAAAACTTAAGAATGCGGTTAATGTGTGTCTTGCTTATTTAGATAGTGAAGGAGCTATTGATTTAAAGAAAAAGGGTATTTATTTAAATTTTAGTGGTTCTGATTTTATGATTGATGGAGCTAGTGGATCAGCGGGAATTGTTACAAGTATTTTAAGTTTGGTTAACGATAAACAGATTGCAAGTGATATTGCAGTTTTAGGAAATATAGATTTATATGGAAATGTACTTAAAGTAAGTAAGCTAAAAGAAAAGATTATAACGGCTTATAATGCTGGTATTAGAACTGTATACTTACCACAAAGTAATATTGATGATGAAAAGGATTTGCCTTTATTTATATTAAAAGAAATGGCACTTATTCATGTTAATAATTATAGTGAAATAAAGAAGTATTTGTTTAAGAAGAAGTAGTTTGAAAAAAACTGCTTTTTGTTTCATAAAGTATGTGTAAAGATAGCTATTACGATTCTGGAATTCTATAATTTATTGTTATAATAATTTCAGAAGGAGGAGCAAAAATGGATAAGAAAGGAATATTTACTGTAATAGTAACTGTGGTAGTGTGTGCGTGTGTATTTGCAATTTTATGTGTGACTGATGTTATTACTTTTAATAAGAAAGATAATAATGCAAATAATGAAAATAATAACAACAGTAATGCAACAAATAAAAATAATATTAGTAATTATATAAATGCAAATGATGAACTTATTTGTAAGACGACTAAAGAGTTAGATGGAAATAAATATAATTTTGGAGTTTATAGTAACGGAAGTAATTATTATATTTTAGCCGATATTGACGAAGTTTACTTAACAATTATGAAAAATATTGAGCCAAAAGATACAGTTTGTGATGCTCTTAAAGACGATAAAATAAGTAGAACATTAATTTCATCAGATAATAGTTATAATTATTATTTATATACTTTACCTGTAAATGATTTAAGTGATTCTACAATTGTTGTGTTGGAAAATAAAACGGATAAAAGTTTTAAATCTTTGCTGAAACTTGGTTTTAATGGAGATTTTGGTGTAGTACCATTTGATATTCATGAAAATTATGGTGAAAGTGATATTAAGACTCATCATTATTATGAAGTTAGTAATGGTGCCCTATTAGAGTATAAAGAAGAAATTTTACAAGGTGAAGAAGGAACATTAAATGATAATGATAACTCTATTGTACATGTATATAAATATGAATTTAAAGATGGAAAATATACTAAATCTTTAATGAGTGAAAAGTATTATTGCGTAGCTGGATGCAAAGCTTAATTTAAGTAGATTTATTTAGTCTACTTTTTTAATGGGTTCATATAATTAGTTGAAAGGATTGATTATATGAGTGAGGCTTTTGTAGTAGAGAGAGATTTTTTATTTAAAGATAGTATATTTGAAATTACTAGTATTTCTGTAGAACATGATGAAGATATAAATGGTTCTAATTTAGAAGGAGACTTTATTATTTCAGGTGATTATAGATTACATGAAATAAGTATTAATAAAGAAGACTTTAGTTTTAAGCTTCCATTTACGCATGAGATTAGAAGTAATGTTAATTTAGATACAATTAATTTAGAAATAACTGATTTTACTTATGAACTTAATAATAGCGATGAACTACATGTACATATTGAGTATGTTGTAAGTGGAGAACAAAGTTTAATTGAGTTTGCTGATGAGAAAGATCTAGATGAATTTTTACAAGTATTAAAAGAAGCAGATATATTTTAAATAGTACAGATGCTGAAGTTGTTGATTTAACTAGTGATGAACCGAGATTTAAAGAAGTTAGTAATAATGAAGAACTTGTTATTCCAGTTAAAGAAGATGTGAAGGAAGAAGTAGTAGATACTAAGGGCGAAGAAAATTCACCTAGTGAGATAGTTCAAAATAATATTATGAATAGTATTAATGCTGATGAAACTTATGTTAAGTATCATGTTCATACAGTTATGCAAAGTGATACGTTAGAAGGTATTTTAGATAAATACAAGATTACATTAACTGAACTTAAAAAATATAATAGTTTTGAAGCTTTAGAAGTTAATATGAAACTGGTTATACCAGAAAATGAAGAAAATTAGTGAGGTATTTAATCCTTCTAAAATAACGATAAGTGGTAAGAGTAAAATTATAGATACAAGTGAAGGAAGGTTTGTTTTAAAGAAAAAAAATAAAGATATTAAATCTTTATATGATTATTTAAATTCAAGGTCTTTTAATTCGTTTCCTGAACTTGTTGATGAACTTGATGATGAGTATGTTTATAAAGCATTAAGTGAACCTAGTGTACCAATAGAACAGAAGAGTACTGATATGGCAAAGCTTTTAGCTAATTTACATACGAAAACTGCTTATTTTAAAGATGTATCTCAAGATAAGATTAAAGAAATATATGAAAATATTGTTAGTAATATTTCGCATATTGATTCGTATTATGAAACTTTATTTAATAATTTAGAGATTAAGGATGTTTTACTTCCTTCTGAGCTGGTTTTACTTGAAGGCAGGAGTAAGATGAAATCTTTAATAGAGTTTTTAAGTAATGAGGCTGAAACGTGGTATAAACTAGTTTCGGATAAGACAAAAGAAAGAGTGGTATACTGTCATAATAATTTAAGTATTGATCACTATATTAATAATAGTTTTATAAGCTGGGATAATTATACGGTTGATACACCTGTACTTGATTTAATAAATTTATATCATAATGATTTTGGTAAATATAATTATAGTAATTTTTTAGATAAGTATTTGAAATTATTTGATTTATTGGATGAGGAAAAACATTTATTATTTTTGATGATATCTTTTCCAATTCCACTTAATATGGGAAGTAATGAGATGAACAATACAATTAATGCAAGTAAATTATTTGATTATATTAATGAGACAGAAAATTTAATAAGGCCATATTATACGGTAGAGAATGAAGAATAAAAGAAATATCTCGATAAGCAAAATACAAATATTCCATCTAAGAGGAAAGAAAAAGGTAATGATTAGTTGATAAAAGATAAGAGTACATAATATTAGGAACCATAAGAAGGACCAAAAACCTTTAAAAAAATTATTAAAGCCATTGTTATTTGGATACATTTTATCACCTAATATATTTTATGCGTTTAAACTTTACATGTGAAAGGCAGGATTAACTGCTTTTTTTCTTTTAAAATTGTTTAATTTGTTTTATAATTAGAATGATAGAGGAGAATCGATATGAACTTAGAGCCTAGTATTAGAAATGGTAGAATTGTTAATTTAAATGATATTATTGTTTCTTTAAAAGAAGTTAGTGATATTGATTATTTGACTGATTATATTGATGAGATTGAAAGCTATACTTGTGATTATCCTGGAGCTGTTCTTGATGATGATATAAATAAGTTAAAAGAAGTATTAAGTCAAAGACTTAATGAACTTGGAGCAGCTTCTTTAATAGATTATTTTGATTTTGCATTACTTTATAAAAAATTAGAAGATGGGTCAATTACTAAGGATGAAGAAGCGAGTATATTTAGATATATTCAAAGATGTTTAAAGTTATTTTATAAAGAACAAATTAGTTTTGATGAACAAAATGCTTTAGATCTTTATATGAATGAATATTTAAAAAATAAAACTAGGAATGATAAGGAAGAAGAACTTTATAAAAGTTATGTAGAGATTATACAAAGATTAAATGATGAAAAGTTAAAAAAGAGTCCAGGAAAGAAACCACTTAGAATAAAACCAATTAATACTAACGGAAGAATAATAGCAATTACGATAATAGAAGTAACCGTTTTAGTGGGAATTTTGCTTGGAGTTATTGCATTTGCATTATAATTTTGTAATAATAATATTTGAGGAGAGATTTTATGTATATTGATGAAGCAGAAACGAAAATGAAAAAAGCCATAGAAAATATGGAGGCAAGATTTACAAATGTTAGAGCAGGAAGAGCTAATCCAGCAATGCTTAATGGAATAAATGTAATGTATTATGGAGCAAGTACTCCACTAAATACAGTAGCTAATATTACTGTTCCTGAGGCTAGACAATTATTTATTAAACCTTTTGATAGAAGTTTAGTAAAGGAGATTGAAAAAGCTATTCATGAAGCTAATTTAGGTATTACACCAACAAATAATGGTGAAATGGTTATCTTAACTATTCCTGAACTTAATGAAGACAGAAGAAAAGAATATGTTAAACAAGTTAAAGGAATGGGAGAAGATGCTAAAGTAGCTTTAAGAAATGCTAGAGAAGAAGCAAGAAATCAGGTTAAAAAAGCAGAACTTCCAGAAGATGAAGAAGATATTTATAATGAAGAAATACAAGAACTTATTACTAAGTATAATAAAATTGTAGATGAAAAGGTTAAGGAAAAAGAAACTGAATTAATGAGTGTGTAGGTGATTTAAAATGGGTTTTAGTGATGATACTAAGCAAATGATGAGACGTTACTTAGATTTATATCTTAATGGAACTATTATAAGAGAAGAACAAGATGTTCTTGATGCTTATGTAGAAGAAATAAGAAATAGTGATGATCCAAATGATAAAGCTTTTGTTAGCGCTTATCAAGGAAAAGTAAACGCAGTAAGAGAAGCCACAGCATCAAAAGAAGCACAAATGAAAGAAAATGGTCAAGTACGTGTTTTAGAAAGAAAAATGAATACTAATGGCTATGTCAAAGTAATTTGTATAGTTGGGGCAGCTATTATTGCTGGTGTTGGTTTAGCTATAACAGTACTTTTCATGAAACATTAATAATTGACACTAATAGTTAATTTATTATATACTTTGAATAGTAAAGTAGGGAAGTATATGGAAGAATTAAATAGTGTTAATAATAAAAAGAAGAGACTCAAGATATATTACACTTTGCTTATATCTGTAATATGTATAATTGGAGTCTCTTTTGCTTGGTTTAGGCTATATTTGAGTCAAAGTGAAGATAATACTTTATCTTCTAGAACATGTTTTAGTACGACACTAACTGAAGATACAGAAAAGATAACTTTAACTAATGCATTTCCTTTAACGAATGAAGATGGACTTAAGTTAACTCCGTTTACGTTTACAATAAAAAATAATTGCGATAGTTATGTAAAAGCATATATAACTATTGATAGTGAGTATAGGACAAGTACTAGTTCTTCTTATTTGTTAGATAATTATATTAAGTTTAATATATCTAATAAAGGTACTACCACTAATCCATCATTATTATTAAGTTCTCAAAAGTTGATTGATTTAGATGATAGTGATAAAGGTTATAAAATTTTAACAACTTATCTAGGAGCTAATCAAGAGAAGAGTTATGATTTAAGAATTTGGATGGATAGTGAAGTAACAACTTCACAAGGTTTAAGCAAATCATGGGAAGGTAAAGTTGTTGTTATAGCAGAAGCCGCTAAAGAGCCACCAGCTGCTCCTGATGGATGGTATGATGCTGGTAATGGTACTATTCTTGCTTCTTTAAGAGATACTAATGAACTAGAGAAAACACTTACTGTTCCTGGTGAAGAAATAAGCTCATATGTTTATGATGATGTAGAAAGTGAAACTTCAAGTGTGTCATCTACATATCAGTCATATTATATTACATATGGAACAGGCTGGGTTGCAAATGGAACGGGGTTTGATTTAACTGGAACTGCAGTAACTACTGATACTTATGCTAATTCTTATTCAAGCTTGGTAGGTAAATATCTTGTATCATATTCTATTTCAAGTGCTGGCTCTGCAACTGCTGGTACAATGATGACTACAACAAAATTAAATAGTGTGTATTATGTTGTTAGTGCAACTTCAAGTAGTTTTACCTATAAGAAAATAACTTCAAATAAAAATACAACAGAGGCACTTCTTGCAAGTACTCCTGATGATTATGGAACGTCATATTATTATAGAGGAGCTGTTAAAGATAATTACGTCCAGTTTGCAAATAAATGTTGGAGAATTGTAAGAATAACTGGCGACGGTTCAGTAAAATTAGTGCTTCATAATGATAATACAAATGGAGTAAACAATCCATGTTCATCAGCTAATAATAGTTCGACTGCTGCATTTGCAAGATATTCCGGAACGACATATACAAGTGCGTTCAATTCAAGCTATAGTGATAATACTTATGTAGGTTTTATGTATGGTGTCGCAGGAGCAAGTGATTATGCGAGTGCTCATGCGAATATAAATAAAAGTACAATATTGACAAACTTAGAGTCTTGGTATGAAAAAAATCTTATTTCATACGGGGATAAGTTGGCTGATGTAATATGGTGTAATGATAAGAGTACTGAGAGTGATTATCTTGGTTACGGAACAAATTATTCGATATATTCTACTTTTAGTAGAGATGCTAGCTTGATATGTCCAGATGATAATAATGGTGGGAAACTTTCAAAATTTACTGCTAGTGATACAACTAATGGTAATGGAAATTTGGAATATAAAATTGGATTACTTACAGCAGATGAATTAAAGTATGCTGGTTTAATTGTTTCAACTAATCCTGGATATTTTTCTAGTAATTATTCAACTTATTTATCTGAAAATGCTGGTGGCACTGTATGGTGGACTTTGTCACCAATTGGCTATGATGGGTATCGCGTTCTTAAAGCTAATGGCGTATTTGTAGCACAAGCAAGTTTGTATTATGGAGATACTTCTTCAGTTACTGATGTATATGGAATCCGTCCTGCTATTGCATTAAAATCTACTGTACTTATGACTGGTTCTGGAACTTCAGAAGATCCTTATGTAGTTAAATGATTAAGAACTTTGATTAGTTCTTTTTTTATAACTAGACATGATAGTAAAATATGTTGTATACTTTAGATAGTAAAGTAGGAAAGTATATGGAAGAATTAAAGAGTGTTAATAATAAAAAGAAAAGGCTTAAAATATATTATGCCTTGCTTATATCTGTAATATGTATAATTGGTGTCTCTTTTGCTTGGTTTAGATTATATTTGAGTCAAAGTGAAGATAATACTTTATCTTCTAGAACATGTTTTAGTACGACACTAACTGAAGATACAGAAAAGATAACTTTAACTAATGCATTTCCTTTAACGAATGAAGATGGACTTAAGTTAACTCCGTTTACGTTTACAATAAAAAATAATTGCGATAGTTATGTAAAAGCATATATAACTATTGATAGTGAGTATAGGACAAGTACTAGTTCTTCTTATTTGTTAGATAGTTATATTAAGTTTAATATATCTAATAAGGGGACAACTACTAATCCGTCATTATTATTAAGTTCTCAAAAGTTGATTGATTTAGATGATGGTGATCAAGGTTATAAAATTTTAACAACTTATTTAGGAGCTAATCAAGAGAAGAGTTATGATTTAAGAATTTGGATGAATAGTGAAGTTACAACTTCACAAGGATTAAACAAATCATGGGAAGGCAAAGTTGTTGTCGTAACTGAAGCAACTAAAGAGCCACCAGCTGCTCCTGATGGATGGTATGATGCTGGCAATGGTACTATTCTTGCTTCTTTAAGAGATATGAATGCTCTTGAGGAAACGCTTACTGTTCCCGGAATAGAAGTTAGCGCACATGTTTTGAATGATGTCGAAAACCAATCAACAAGTGTATCATCTTCATATCAAACTTATTATATTACATATGGAACAGGCTGGGTTGCAAATGGAACTGGTTTTGATTTAACTGGAACTGCGGTAACAGCCGATACATACGCAAACTCTTATTCAGAGTTGGTTGGAAAGTATTTGCCGTCTAGTTCTTTGTATAGTGCTGGTTCTTCGGTTGCTGGTACAATGAAGAATACAACAAAATTATTTAATGTATATTATGTTGTTAGTGCTACTTCTAGTAGTTTTACTTATAAACGAATAGCTTCAAATAAAAACATAACAGAGGCGGTACTTGCAAGTACTCTTGATAATTATGGAACGTCTTATTATTATAGAGGAGCTGTTAAAAACAACTACGTACAGTTTGCTAATAAATGCTGGAGAATAGTAAGAATAACTGGTGATGGTTCTGTGAAATTAGTGCTTCATAATGATAATATAAATGGAGTTACTAATCCATGTTCACCAACTAATAATAGTTCGACTGCAGCATTCGCCAGATATTCTGGAACAAGATATGATAGTCTATTTAATTCAAAATGGAATGATAATGCGTATATTGGATTTATGTATGGTACAGTAGGCGCGAGTGATTATGCTAGCACCCATCTAAACACTAATAAGAGTACTGCACTAGTTAATCTTGAGATGTGGTATACTAACAATTTAGAATCATATGAAAGTGAGCTAGCGGATATTGCGTGGTGTAATGATAAGAGCTTGGCAAGCATAGGGACTGGATATGGAATAGATAGAACGAATTATGCTGCATATAGTAGATTATCTTCTGAGAAAACGCCGACATTAATTTGCCCGAATGATAATAATGGTGGGAAGTTATCTAAATTCACTGTAGAAGATAAAATAAATGGAAATAGTAGTTTATCATACAAAATAGGGTTACTAACTGCCGATGAAGTTGTATTCTCTGGATATGCACCTGAACATTACAATTTTTCAACTTATTTAAAAGAAAATACAGGAGCAGCAGGTTGGTGGACTTTATCGCCTTACTATTTTACTGGCGACTATGCTTTTGTTTGGTATGTAGGCCAGGGTATTTTGCTTAACTATAATGTAGGTGGAAATTTTTGCTTAAGGCCTGCTGTTGCCCTAAAATCTAATGTACTTGTGACTGGTTCTGGGACTTCAGAAGACCCTTATATTGTTGATTGATTTAAGAACTTTAATTAGTTCTTTTTTCTTTTGACAAAATTTTTTAAAAATTAGCACTCATATATTGACAAGTGCTACGCATAATATTATAATGGTATTAGCATTTAAAAGAAAAGAGTGCTAAAAGGAGGCTATAATTTGAATAATAGACAGAATGAACTATTAAGACTTATTGTAGAGACTTATATTAAAACGGTTAAGCCGGTTGGATCTAAGAGCTTAGTTAAAAAGTTAAAGTGCTCTAGTGCAACTATTCGTAATGATATGGCTTATTTAGAAAGTTTAGGTTATTTAGAGAAGACTCATATTTCAAGTGGTAGAGTTCCTAGTGAATCTGGTTATAAGTATTATGTAGATAATTTAATGAAGCCTAAAGAGCTTACTGGTGATGAGGTTTTAAAGTTACAGACAATTCTTAATAATAAAGATTTAGTTATTAGTGATGCAATTGTTAAGTGTATGGAGATTATAAGTGATATCACTAATTATACAAGTATTGTCTTAGGCAAAGATAGTGATAATAATACTTTAAAACAGGTTAGTATTGTTCCAATAGATGATAAGAAAATAGTAGCTGTTGTTGTTACTAATACGGGACATGTTGAAAATAAGCAAAGTAATATACCAGAAGCAATTAGTATGGATGAAATGATAAAGGCATGTGAGTTAATTAATAGAAAACTTGTGGGAACTAAACTTAGTGATATTAATAGTAAACTTGAGTATGAAATAAAGCCAATTATTGCTAGTCAGATTAAAGCCTATGAAAGAGTTATGAATTTCTTTTATGATGCATTTAATGATTTCAATGTTAAAAATAGTGATATTTTCTTCCAAGGTAAGACAAATATTTTAAAGCAACCAGAGTATGATAGTCCTGAAAAGATTAAGAATATGATTGGTAAGCTTGAGAATTTAGATCTTATCAAGAAGATAGAAACTGATGATAAGGATGTTAATATCTTTATTGGAGAGGAAAATAAATTTGATCCTAATGTAACAGTTATTAGAACTAGTTATAACATTGATGGTGAAGAAGGAACTATTGCGATAATAGGACCTAAGCGTATGGAATATGATAAAGTTGTAACACTTTTAAATTATTTAAAAAACTACATAGAAAGGTGAGGACATGGAAAAAGAAGAAAAGAAAAATAAAAAAGAAGTTAAAGAGAATAAAGAATTAAAGCATTTAGAAGAAGAAAATCATAAATTAAAAAATGAATTAAAGGAGTCAAGCGAAAAGGTATTAAGACTTGCTGCTGAGATGCAGAATTATAAGAAAAGAAATGAAACAGAAAAGTCAAATATGCTTAAGTATGCTAATGAAGATTTAGCTAAAAGCTTGCTTCCAATACTTGATAACTTTGAAAGAGCTATTAAGTTAGATGATAATGATTTATCTGATGAAGTTAGTAAATTCTTGAGTGGATTTAAGATGATTTATGGCTCATTTGTAAATGTTTTAAATGATATAGAGGTTAAAGAAATAGATTGTGATGGGCTAGAGTTTGATCCGGTTTATCATCAAGCTGTTCTTACTGAAAAAGATGAGAATAAGCCTAGTGGTGTAGTATTAGAAGTATTACAAAAAGGTTATATGTATAAAGATAAAGTTATTAGACCAGCAATGGTTAAAGTTAACGAATAATTTACTTTTGAAAGGAAAGGATGATATATATGAGTAAAATTATTGGTATAGATTTAGGTACTACAAATTCATGTGTAGCTGTATTAGAAGGAGGAGAACCAAAGGTTATCGTTACTCCTGAAGGGGACCGTACTACTCCAAGTGTTGTTGCTTTTAAAAATGGTGAAGAATTAGTTGGTATTACTGCTAAAAGACAAGCTGTTACAAACCCAACAAATACAATTAGTTCTATTAAGAGATTAATGGGTACTGGTGAAAAGGTTGAAGCAGAAGGCAAGAAATACACACCTGAAGAAATTAGTGCTAAGATCTTAATGAAATTAAAGAAAGATGCTGAAAGTTATTTAGGAGAAAAAGTTACTAAAGCAGTTATTACTGTTCCTGCATATTTCAATGATGCTCAAAGACAAGCAACTAAGAATGCTGGTAAAATTGCTGGTTTAGAAGTTGAAAGAATTATTAATGAACCAACTGCTGCATCTCTTGCTTATGGATTAGATAAACAAGATAAGAATCAAACTATTTTAGTTTATGATTTAGGTGGTGGTACATTTGATGTATCTATCTTAGAGATTGGTGATGGCTTATTTGAAGTTAAATCTACTGCTGGTAATAATCATTTAGGTGGAGATGATTTTGATAAGACTGTTATGGATTATATTGTAGCTGAATTTAAGAAAGAACATGGTATTGATTTATCTGGTGATAAGATGGCTATGCAAAGAATTAAAGATGCTGCAGAAAAAGCTAAAAAAGACTTAAGTGGAATGAGCACTACTAACATTAACTTACCATTTATTAGCCAAACAGCTGATGGTCCAGTACATTTAGATATGAACTTATCAAAAGCTAAATTTGAAGATTTGTGCCGTGACTTATTTGATAGCACTATGGAACCAGTTCGTAAAGCATTAAGTGATGCTAAACTAAAAGCTAGTGATATTGATGAAGTATTATTAGTTGGTGGTTCAACAAGAATTCCTTACATTCAAGAATTAGTTAAAAAAGAATTAGGTAAAGAACCTAATAAGAGTGTTAACCCAGATGAAGTTGTTGCTATGGGTGCTGCAATTCAAGGTGGGGTTTTAACTGGTGAAGTTGACGACTTAGTATTATTAGATGTAACACCACTATCACTTGGTATTGAAACTTTAGGTGATGTTATGACAGTACTTATTCCAAGAAATACAACAATTCCAACAAGTAAGAGTCAAGTATTTAGTACTGCTGTAGATAATCAACCAGCTGTTGACATTCATGTACTACAAGGTGAAAGACCAATGGCTGCAGATAATAAAACTTTAGGAAGATTCCAATTAGGTAATATTCCTCCAGCTCCAAGAGGTGTACCACAAATCGAAGTTACATTTGATATTGATGCTAATGGTATTGTTAATGTTAAAGCTAAAGATTTAGGTACTAATAAAGAACAATCAATTACAATTACTTCAAATACTAATTTAAGTGATGAAGAAATTGATAAGATGGTTAAAGAAGCTGAAGCTAATAAAGCTGCTGATGAAAAACGTAAAGAAGAAGCTGATACTAGAAATGAAGCTGATCAAACAATCTTTGCTACTGAAAAAGCTGTTAAGGATTTAGGTGAAAAACTAACTGATACAGAGAAGAAAGAAGTAGAAGATTTAATAAGTAATCTTAAGAAGAGTATGGAAGGCAAAGATATTGAAGACATCAAGAATAAGACTAAAGCTTTAAATGAAAAAGCAATGGGTCTAGCTTCTAGAGTATATGAAGAAGCTGCTAAACAAAACCAAGCAAATACAAATAGTAATAATGAAAATAATGGACCAGAAGAAGCTGAGTTCGTTAATAAAGATTAAAGGTTCTAGAATATACTAGAACTTTTCTTGGAGGTAAGAGTGGAATATAAAAATAGAAAAGAAACACCTAAGGCTTATAAATGGGATTTAACTGCATATTATAAGGATGATAAAGAGTGGGAAAAAGATTATCTTAAAATAATTAAAGAATTTGAAAATATTAAGAGTTATGAAGGCAAAGTTACTAAAAGTGCTAATATGCTTTATCAAACTTTAGAAGAATATTTTGCATATGAATCAAGACTAACTAAGTTATTTGTTTATGCTTCTTTAAGACATGATGAGGCCTTAGAAGATGCTGATGGAAGCAAATTATATAATAAAATTTATAAGACTTATAATGATTTTTGTGCGGCATCTAGCTTTATAGAACCAGAAATTATTAAAGAAGAAACTAGTAGAGTTGAAAAGTTATTAGAGACTAAAAAACTTAATAAATATAAATTTTATGTAATTAATATTTTAAGAGAAAAAGAACATATGTTATCTAGTAGTGAGGAAAAATTAATTGCTAAGCTTACTAGTACTAATCATACATTTAAAAATGTTAATATGACTCTTTTAAATAGTACACTTGATTATGGTGAAGTTAAATCTGAAAAAGAAACACGTAAGATTACTAATAGTAATTATCATATTATTATGGAAAGCACTGATCGTAATATAAGACGTGAAGCTTATGAAAAGTTAACTGGTAAAGTTGCTGAATTTAGAAATATTTTTGCAGAGAACTTAGTTAGTAATATGAAAAATACTAGTAGTATGGCTGAAATACGTAAATTTCCAAGCACAATGGATTCTTTACTATTTAGTTCTAACATTCCAAAGAGTGTTGTAGATTCACTTTATAAAGTAATAAATAAAAATTTGAAGATATATCAAAAATATTTAAGATTAATTAAGAATAGTTTAGGACTTAAGGAACTAACTTATTACGATCTAAATGCTCAAATACTTACTGATGAGATGAGTTTTAGTATTGAGGATGCTCAGTATTTAATTGGTGAAGCAACTAAAATATATGGTGATGAGTATCATGATATAATTGAAAAAGCTTTTGATGAGAAATGGGTTGATTACTGCTCTTATAAGGGTAAAGCTAGTGGAGCATACTGCACATCTTGTTATGGAGCACATCCAGTTGTACTAACAAACTTCTTTGGTAAGTTTGGTGATGTATCAGCAGTGGCTCATGAATTAGGCCATGCGGTAAACTTCTATTTAAGTCAGCAGGAAAATAATAAGCATGATTATAATAATGATATTTTTGTTGCTGAAGTAGCATCTTTAACTAACGAGATCATTTTAAGTAATTATGTTATAGAACATAGTCGTAATAAGAGTTTAAAACTTATCGCATTATATAATTTAATAAATTTAATTCAAAATAATTTATTTGATGCTTGTTTAGAAGGTGAGCTTGAAAATAAAGCTTATGCTTTAATAGATAATGGTGAAATGATTGATGCTGATTATTTATCTAGCACTATTTATGATATTAGAAGTAAATATTATGGTGATGAAGTAGTACTTGATGATAATAGTAAATATTCATGGATTAGAAGAGAACATTATTTTTATCCATTTTACTTATTTAAATATGCTACTGGGGTAAGTGCGGCAATTATGATAGCATCTAAGATTATTAATAATGAAGATAATATGAAAGAAAAATATATTAGTTTCTTAAAGATGGGAGATACTGATTATCCAGTAGAACTTTTAAAGAAAATTGGGGTAGATATGACTAAAGAAGATGTATATGAAAATGCGGTAAATTTCTTTAGCCATTTGGTAGATGAATTTGACAAGGAAAGTGATAATTAATGGCAAAAAAAGATTACTATGAAATACTTGGTGTTAGTAAGACAGCGTCTGCTGATGAGATAAAAAGTGCTTTTAGAAAACTAGCTAAAAAGTATCATCCAGATGTAAATAAAGAGCCTGGTGCAGCTGAGAAGTTTAAAGAAATTGGTGAAGCATATTCTGTTTTAAGTGATGAGACAAAGAGAAAACAATATGATCAATTTGGTTCTGCTGCTTTTGATGGAAGTGCCGGTGGTGGTTTTGGTGGATTCCAAGGCGGATTTGGAGGAGGCTTCTCTGGATTTGATTTTGGAGACATTGATTTAAGTGATATATTTGAAAACTTAATGGGTGGTGGCTCTAGAAGAAGCTCTAGAGGTAATAGACCCACTAAAGGAGAAGATGCTTTAGTAAAAATGAGTATAACATTTGATGAAGCAGCTTTTGGATGTGAAAAGTCATTTAAAATAAATGTTAATGAAGCATGTACTTCTTGTGGTGGTGCTGGCGGAACTGGAACACATACTTGTTCTAGATGTAATGGTAGAGGAAGAGTAATAAGCGAGCAACGTAGTTTGTTTGGAGTTGTTCAAACTGAAACTGTTTGTCCAGTGTGCCATGGTGATGGTAAGACTTATGATAAAGAGTGTACATCTTGTAAAGGCAAAGGTATAGTTAAACATGAAAAAACGATTACTCTTAGAGTTCCTAGAGGAGTAGAAGACGGCGATCAGATGAGAATGGCTGGTAAAGGCTCTGCTGGTACTAATGGGGGACCTAATGGTGATGTTTATATTGAGTTTAGTGTTAAAGAACATGAGTTATTTAAAAGAGATGGCAAAGATATTTATTTAGTTTGCCCAATAACGATTACTGATGCTGTACTAGGAGCAACTATTGAAGTACCATCAATTAGAGGAAAGATAAAAGTTGATATTCCAGCAGGTACCGGTAATAATGAGAAAATTAAAATTAAAGGTGCTGGAATTGATGATGAAAAGCATGGTAAATTAGGTGATATGTATATTATTACAAATGTTATTATTCCAACTAAATTAGATAGAGAACAAAAGCAATTATTTAAGGAACTAGCAGATACTACTCTTGATAATAATGAAGCTTTTAAGAAAATGAGAAAATTTCTATAAATGACTTTATAGAAGTTTTTTTCTTTGATATAATTAACTAGGTGATTATGGTGAAAAAAAGTGATAAGATAAGTGCTAATAAAGAAGTTATTGGAGAAGCTGTACCATATTTAGTTATTATAATTGTAGTAATTATAATTAGAACTTTTATTGCGACACCAATTAAAGTAAATGGTCCTAGTATGGAAAGTACTTTATATGATGGGAATCTTATGATTTTAAATAAAATAGGTGCTAAAGTTAATGGTTTAAATAGATTTGATATTGTAGTTATTAAAACTGATAAAACTTATATTATTAAGCGTGTGATTGGAATGCCTGGTGAAAGTGTTGCTTATATAGATGGCAAGCTTTATATTAATGAAAAGGTAGTTGAAGATAAATATGCATTATCTGATATGGATGATTTTGAGGAAGTTAAACTAGCAGATGATGAATATTTTGTAATGGGAGATAACCGTAAAGTTTCACAAGATAGTAGAGCAATTGGCCCAGTTAAGAAAAGCCAAATACTTGGTAAAACTAATATTATAATTTATCCATTTAATAAGTTTGGAATAGTAAAGGATTAGTATGAATATTTATTTGATAAAAAGTTTTTCGTTAAGACTTCTTAATGATGAGTTAGAAAAAATAACTAAAGATATACCTAATATAATTAAGTTTAGTTTTAATGAGACACGTGTTAGAGAAATATGTGAAGAGTGTGCTTATTACTCTTTATTAGATGAAAAAAAGTGTGTAGTTGTGTTTGGCTTTAGGGCTGATAAGGACGTAGGTATTATGGAGGATTATCTTAAAAATCCAAATCCTAATACAACTCTTGTAATTATAATGGATAATTTTGATAAGAGAACGTCACTATATAAAAATATAAGCAAGAATGGAAAGGTTATTGAGATAGCTGAACTTAAGTATAATGATTTAAATAATTCAATAATGAATTATGCTAAAAGTATAGGAGTTAAGTTATCAGTTGATGCTTTAAATAAGTTATTATTATTTAATAACGATAATTATGATTTAGTTCTTGGTGAACTTGATAAGATATCAATGATAACTAATAATATCGATGAAAAAGCAGTTGAAGAATATGGTGCAAAGTTAGTTATTCAAGAAAACTTTGCAATGTGTGATGCAATAACGAATAAGGATTATAAGAATATAAGTTCTATGCTTAGTGAGTTTGAAAGCGGGAAAGGTGAAGTTATTCCTTTCGTTGGACTTTTAACTAGTACTTATTTATTAATATTTCATGCTAAGAATAGTACTTTATCAAATGATGATCTTGCGAAAACTTTAGGAGTGCATCAATATAGAATTAAACTTGCTAGAGATAAAGCGAGAAAGTATACTAGTGATGAATTATATAGAATATTTGATTTACTTGGAGAACTAGATTATAGTTTAAAGAGTATGAATGTAAGTCAGTATGGACTTTTAAAGAAATTTTTAATAAAAATAGTATAATTTTTATAATAAAAAGAGTTACTTGTTTAGTAACTCTTTAATTTTGTCTGTGTTTTTAAAGTTTAGTTTTGCAATGTCTTGTAGTTTGTTAAAACCGTATTTTTGAACTATTTTAACACCAATTTCATCAACCTCATGACCAGCACCTTTTTTAAGAAATGTATTTACTGTATCGCCTAATTTATTAAACTCTTTTATAAAGATATATCTACTAATTATTGATGAAGCAGCTACACTTAAACATTTGTCTTCGGCTTTAGTTGTAAATGTTATTTTAGTTATTTTTTCTTTAGCTCCGTTAATGTATGTGAAGTAGTTTCTTGGAGTGCAGAACTGGTCTACAACGATGTATTTATAATCGAGATTTGGCTTTTTTGCTAGTTCACATAATACTTTATTATGAAGGATTGCTTTTACTTTGTTCATATTATGGTCATTTTGGTTATATGTTTTATTATCTAGTATGTATGTTACATGAGGAATTTCTTTAATTATTTCAGGAGCTATTTTCATTATTTTGTCATCAGTTATTTTTTTTGAGTCTCTTACTCCTAAAGTGTTTAGTAAACTCATGTGCTCTTTGTCTACGTATGATGCGGTTACGACGATAGGGCCAAAGTAGTCACCAGTACCAACTTCATCTGAACCGATAGTAGGAACCCCGATAAATCTAGTATCTTTTTCTTCTTTTTTCTTATCTTCTTTTTTAGTTTCTTCTGCATTGATGTCACGATTATTCCAAGCTTTTTCTAAGTCTTTCCACATATTTGCGTCTATATCGGCACTTAATCCTTGAAAGACAACTTTACCTGATTCATAAAGAGTGACATTTGTGTCAGCTTCGTCTGCTTGAAATATTGCATATGGTGGGGTTTTACTTCTTTTTTTATCTTGATAATATTTGATCATTTCTGCTTTGATATTATCACTAACTTTAAATACAATAGTCATACGTACACCTCTAGTTAATAATAACATATTTTTATAAATAAATCTTTATTTTTTTTCTTTTATATAATATAATTTTAATAGGTGATAAGATGAATATAGTAGATTATATTATTTTAGGAATTTTATTATTATCCGCATTAGTTGGTTTTAAAAAGGGTATAATAAATAGTATAGTAGCTTTTGGTGGTACTATTATTGTTATAATTTTGGCTTTTTATTTAAAGAATCCGATATCTAATATTTTATATGATTATGTTCCATTTTTTAAACTTTTTGGTAAGTTTAGTGGGGTTGAGACATTTAACATATTGGTTATCGAAGGGCTTAGTTATGCAGTTACACTTGCTTTAATTAGTGCAGTGTTAGGTATTATTGCTAAAGTTACTGGTGTAGTTGGTAGACTTTTAAATACTGGACTTATTTTGGGACTACCTAGTAGAATTCTTGGCCTTATTTGTGGCTTACTTGAAGGTGTGTTAGTATCATTTATTATTGTGTTTTTACTTAGTATGATTAGTAGTACTTCAGAATTGGTTAATAAAAGTAGTTTTGGAGATACTTTGTTAACTAAGACACCAGTTTTATCTGGATATGCGAAAGATACTTATAATGGGGTAAATGAAGTATATATGATTTGTATTAATTATGAAGATGATAAGGATAAGACATTAGCTAATAGAGAAAGCTTAGCAGTACTTTTGAAACATGATATTATAACTGCAGATGCTGCTGATAAATTAATTAGTAAAGGTAAACTTACTTTTGAAGGCGCTAGTGATGTTGTAGACAATTTTAGAAAGGATGGAAATAATGATTAGTTATTTAGATAAACAAGATTTAATGGAAGAGATGACTGATGAGGTTACTTTAGTAGATTTCTTTGCTAATTGGTGTGGTCCATGCAGAATGCTTGGAGAAGAATTAGAAGAGATGAAAGATGTTAAAATTATTAAAATTGATACTGATACTCATGAAGATTTAGCACGTGAGCACGGAGTAATGAGCATACCATATGTGGAGATTTATAAAGAAAAAAAGATGGTAAGTAAATTTATCGGTTTTAAAACTAAGGATGAAATTGAAGAGATTTTAAAGAATTTATAAAGCGGAGAAAACGCTTTTTTTCTTTTATTAGATATGATAAAATAATGCGTGGTGATGATTTATGGAAAATATCCGTAATTTTTGTATAATTGCTCATATAGATCATGGTAAAAGTACTCTTGCAGATAGAATTCTTGAACTTACTGGTGCTGTATCTAAAAGAGAGATGAAAGATCAGATTTTAGATAACATGGATATTGAAAGAGAAAGAGGTATTACTATTAAACTTAATGCAGTTGAGATTAAGTATAATGGTTATATTCTTCATTTAATAGATACTCCAGGACATGTCGATTTTTCTTATGAAGTATCTCGTAGTTTAGCAGCTTGTGAAGGGGCTTTGCTGCTTGTTGATGCTGCTCAAGGGGTAGAAGCTCAAACTTTAGCAAATCTTTATTTAGCACTTAATGCTGATTTAAAGATTATTCCAGTTATTAATAAGATAGATTTACCTAATGCTGATGTACCTAAAGTTAAAGAGGAGTTAATAAGTGTATTAGGTTTTAAAGAAGAAGATATCGTATGTTGCAGTGCTAAAACTGGTGAGGGAGTAATGGATATTATTGATGCTGTTATTAATAAAATTCCTAGTCCTAAAGTAGAAAATGATGGAACAAAAGCTTTAATCTTTGATTCTTATTTTGATCCTTATCGTGGAGTTATTGCTTCTGTATGTGTTAAAAGTGGGAAGATTACTACTGGTGATGAGATTGTTATGATGAGTAATGGTGCGTCATTCATGGTTACTGAGTTAGGTGTTAATACACCTGATGAAAAAATAGTTAAAGAGCTTGATACTGGTAGTGTAGGATGGGTTTGCGCTAGTATTAAGGAGATAGATAAGGTAAGAGTAGGAGATACTATTACTACTAAAAGAAGCAAGGCTAGTAAAAGTTTAGAAGGATATAAACCAATGAAGCCAATGGTTTATAGTGGTATTTATCCAATTGAACCTAATAAGTATGATGCTCTAAAGGAAGCTATAATGAAATTAAAACTTAATGATGCATCATTAACAAGTGAGCCTGAAACTAGTGAAGCTTTAGGTTTTGGATTTAGATGTGGTTTTTTAGGATTGCTACATATGGATATTATTAAAGAAAGAATTAAAAGAGAATTTAATATTGATATTATTGCGACTAGTCCATCAGTTATTTATGAGGTTGTTTTAACTAATGGAGAAACAGTCATGGTAGATAATCCATGTAACATGCCAGATAAGACTAAAATAAGCTTAATTAAAGAGCCTTATGTTAAAGCTAGTATATTTGTTCCAAGTGATTATATTGGAGCAATAATGAATCTTTGTGAAGATAAAAGAGGTATATATAAAACTACTGAGTTTATTGATCCAAAGCGAGTTAATATTATTTATGAGTTACCACTAGCAGAAATTGTTTATGATTTCTTTGATAAACTAAAAAGTTATACTAAAGGTTACGCTTCATTAGATTATGAATTATCTGATTATAAAGTTAGTGATTTAGTTAAGATGGATATTTTAATAAATGGCGAAGTGGTTGATGCTTTATCACTTATTGTTTATAAGGGATCTGCTTATAATAGAGGTCATGCAATTACGAAGGCTCTTAGAACTCTTATTCCAAGACAGATGTTTGAAGTTCCAATTCAAGCTAGTGTAGGCTCAAAAGTAATATCTAGAGAAACTATAAGTGCTATGAGAAAGAATGTTTTAGCTAAGTGTTATGGTGGAGATGTTTCTCGTAAACGTAAACTTTTAGAAAAACAAAAAGAGGGTAAAAAGAGAATGAAAATGGTTGGTTCTGTAGAAGTTCCACCAGAAGCATTCCTAAGTATTTTACAAGAAGGAGAATAGTTTATTATTTAATTATATAGAAAATTTTAATACCTTATCGTTAAGATAAGGTTTTTCTGTTAAATGGAGTTATAATTGTAGATTTTTTTTATT
>JAUNFK010000007.1:0-20043 GCA_030525085.1 bacterium | reverse complement strand
TGGCTAAAAAGAAGAAACGTAAAAATAGCGATGAAGGTAAAGTTAAGTTTAGTGCTGAGCTTACTGGTTTGATATTAGTTTTAATTAGTATAATTGGAATTGGTAATTTTGGACCTGTTGGGCATATAATTAAATCTTTTGCTATTTTCTTAATGGGAAATTGGTGGGCTATTTTTATTATTTTACTTTTAATTTTAGGATTATTTATGATTATGAAAAGAGATACACCAAAGTTTTTTAGCAGTAGACTTATAGGTTTATATATTGTTTTAATTGCGTTACTTGCGTTTTCTCATATAGATTATATAAATGATGCGGCTCTTATTAAAGCTAAGGATATTTTTCAACATACTATAGATAATTTTATGGATACTATTAGTGATAGTGCTTATGTTAATTTGAGTCAAACTGGTGGAGGAATAATTGGTGCATTATTTTCTTATGCATTTGTTAATTTGTTTGATTTGAAAGGCACTTATATAATTCTTGGCGTAATGGGAGCTTTCGGAGCTATTATGGCTTTAGATTTATCATTTGGTGATATCTTTAAAAAGATTGGCTCTTTATTTAAAAAGATTGGTACTGGAGTATCTGAGTCTAAGGTATTTAAATATAGTGATGATGAGGATGAAGAAGATGATAATTCTCCAGTAACTTATAAAGAAGAACCTAAGGAAGATAAAGTTATTATTACTTCTTCTGAAGATTTAAAGAATTTCCATAGTGAAGAGATTCAAACAAATAAGGATGTTAAACAAGAGGAAACTATTACAATTGAAAATAGTAGTGGTGGAGATTATAAACTTCCAACTCTTGATATTTTAAATCCACTTAAAAAGAGTAGTAAGGGCAATGGTACTGAGTTCTTAAATCAAAATAGAATTGCTTTAGAGAAAGTATTAAATGACTTCCAGATAACTGGTAAAGTGGTAGCTATTCATGAGGGACCAGCAGTAACTCAGTTTGAGGTTGAAATTAAAGCTGGAACTAAGGTTAGTAGAATTACTAGTATTAATAAAGAAATTGCTTTAGCATTAGCTGCTAAAGATGTTAGAATTGAAGCACCTATTCCAGGAAAGAGTACAGTTGGTATTGAGATTCCAAATAAGAATATTGCAGCTGTTCCAATTAGAGAAGTATTTAGTTCTATTCCTAAGAATATGAGTGATGCAAAGATACTTGTTGCGTTAGGAAAAGATTTGATGGGTAGAACATGCTGCGCTGATATTGCTAAGATGCCTCACTTATTAGTTGCTGGTTCTACTGGTAGTGGTAAATCTGTATGTATTAATAGTTTTATTGCAAGTATTCTTATGTTTATGAAACCTGATGAAATTAAGCTTGTGTTAGTTGACCCTAAAAAGGTAGAGCTTTCTAATTATAATGGTGTGCCTCATTTGTTATGCCCTGTTGTAACTGATCCAAAGAAAGCAAATGTAGCTTTACAGAAAATAGTTATTGAAATGGAAAGAAGATATGAATTATTTAGTGAAGCTGGTGCTAAGAATATTAAAACTTATAATGAAATGATTGAAAAGAAGAATAAAGCTAATGATGTTAGCGTTCCTAAACTTCCATATATTGTAGTAATTATTGATGAGCTTGCAGACCTTATGCTTGTAGCAGCTAAAGAAGTTGAAGACTCAATCATGAGAATTACACAGATGGCAAGAGCTGCTGGTATTCATTTAATTGTAGCAACTCAAAGACCATCAACTGATGTTATTACTGGTGTTGTTAAAGCAAATATTCCATCAAGAATTAGTTTTGCTGTAGCAAGTCAAATAGATTCAAGAACTATTTTAGATTCAGGCGGTGCTGAAAAATTACTTGGTAAAGGTGATATGTTATATTTACCAATGGGTGAAAATACACCAACTCGTATTCAAGGTACGTTTATTGCTGATGAAGAAATTGAGAGATTAATTGAATATGTTTCACATGAACAACTTGCTAAGTATGATAATTCTATTACTGAAGTACCAGATGATCATATGGCTGGAGCAGATAGTCCAAGGGAAGAATATGATGATCCGATGTATAATGAAGTTGTTGATTTTGCTATTCAAACCGGTAAGATTAGTGCTTCTTTAATTCAAAGAAGATTTAGATTCGGTTATAATAGAGCTGCTAGAATTCTTGATCTTTTAGAAGAAAGAGGTATAATTGGTGGACCTAATGGTTCTAAACCGAGAGAAGTGCTAGTAAAATTAGATAATAAGAGTGAGGAGTAAATGGAAGAACAAATTATTGAGATATCTAAGGTAATGCATGATGAGGAACTAGAGAAGATATTGTTTAAATATCCTTTAGAGGACGGTTATGATGTTTCTGTTGTACCTATTGATGCTACTAGAGAAAAGATAATTATTAAAAGAGTTCAAAAAGAAGAAAAAGCAAGCTTAACTAAATAAGTTTGCTTTTTATATAATTGAAAATTAGGTTAAATTTTGCTACAATAATAACGGTTTTATTGGAAAAGAGGATTTATATGCTTAAGATTGTAGATTTAAGTGTTAATATAGAAAATAAAAATATTTTGCATGATTTTAATTTAAATATAAATAAAGGTGAAATTCATGCGATTATGGGGCCGAATGGAATTGGTAAAAGTACTATTTGTAAGACTATTATGGGTGATGAAAATTATAGTATAACAAATGGTGATATTATCTTTGATGCTGAAAGTATTAAAGGCATGAGTGTTAATGAAAGAAGTAAGAAAGGTATTTATTTAGTTAGTCAAAATCCAATTGAAGTTCCTGGGGTAAGTAATGCTGAAATGCTTAGAACTGCCATTAGTGCAAGAACTGGAAAAAATGTGCCAATTTTTGAATTTAATAAAAAGTTAGAAAATATTTGTGATGAACTTAATGTACCTAGAAGCTTTATTCATAGAGGTATTAATGAAGGCATGAGTGGCGGAGAAAGAAAGAAATGCGAAGTAATGCATTTATGGATGCTTGAACCTAAACTAATCATCTTAGACGAATTAGATAGTGGACTAGATGTAGATAGTTTAAATATAGTGTGTGACAGCTTAAATAAGTATATTAGTACTCATGATGCTTCTGTTTTAATTATTACTCATCATAAGCTTTTAATTGATAAATTGAATGTTAAATATATTCATATAATAAAAGATGGTACTATAGTAAAATCCGGCGGTAAGGAACTAGCTGATCTAATTGAAAATGAAGGTTATTCTCATATATCTGGTACAAATAGAGTAAGTGATGAGGATAAAAATGAATAATATTATAGTAGATAATAATAAGTTATGTGATGATAATTTATATATTTATCAAGATATTAAATGTGTAGAGGTATTAGGTAAAAGCACAATTAATATTAATACTAATATTACAGAATTAAATATAATTGTAAGAAAAGATGCTAGTTTAGTAGTTAATTATTTTAATATTATAGATAAACTTGATAGTAAAATTACAATAACTTGTGAAGATAATGCTAGTGTAACATTTAATCATTCATTTATTGCTAAAGATACTTATAATCTTAGTTTAATTACTGATTTTTTAGGTAATAATGCATATTTATGTGAAAATGTTCATGGAATAAATGATGGTGGCGTTAGTAATATAAGTGCTGATGGGTATGTTAAAAATAGTAAGAATGATAATGAACTACTTGAAAATATTAGATTAATTAATATAAATGGTGGTAAAGGAGTAAGCATACCTAATATGCTTATTAGTACTAGTAAGGTTATAGCAAATCATATGGTTACAATAAGTAGCGTTCCTAGTGATGAAATATTTTATTTGATGGGTAAAGGTATTGATTTGATTAGTGCTAGAAATTTAATATGCAATGGACATTTAACTAAAATAATAACTGATGATAAGTTATTAATTAAAATAAAAGAAATTCTTAAAATGGAGGTGAGATAATGCACCGAGAAGATTTCCCAATGTTTAAAGAAGATATTATATATTTAGATAATGGAGCAACAACTTTTAAACCTAAAAGCGTGCTTAATAAAATGAATGAGTATTATGAAACATATTCAGCTAATGCTCATAGAGGTGATTATTCAATTAGTTATAAAGTTGATGTAGAGTATGAAGGAGCAAGAAAGAAAATAGCTGAGTTTATTGGAGCTGATACTGAAGAAGTGGTATTTACTTCTGGAACTACTGAAGGACTTAATATTATTGCTAGTGGTTTTTTTGAAAAACTATTAGAGCCAGGAGACGAAATAGTTATTACTAACGCAGAGCATGCTAGTAACGTTCTTCCTTGGTTTAGATTAGCTAAAAAAACTGGAGCAATAATTAATTATATCCCACTAGATGCAAACTTACATGTTACTTTAGATAATGTAAAAAGTGTAGTTACTCCTAGAACTAAGGTAATAAGTATAGCTGAGATTACTAATGTTGTTGGGGATGTAAGACCTATTAAAGAAATTTGTGCGTGGGCTCATGAGAATAATATCTTTGTAGTAGTTGATGGAGCTCAAAGTGTTCCTCATAAGAAGACTAATGTTAAAGAAAGTGATGCTGATTTCTTAGTATTTTCTGGACATAAGATGTGTGGGCCAACTGGTGTAGGTGTTTTGTATGGCAAAAAAGAACTACTAGAGGAAGTAGAACCATTAACATTAGGTGGAGGAATGAATGAATCATTTGATAATGAAAATGAAGTTTATTTAAAAGATATTCCTCATAGATTAGAATCAGGAACACCAAATATTGCTGGAGCAATTGGATTAGGAGAAGCTGTTTCTTATTTAGAAAGAGTTGGTATGGATGAGATAATGCTTCATGAACAAAGATTAAAAGAATATCTTGTTAGTAAACTTAGAAAGCTTCCTTATATTAATATAGTAAATGAAGAAGCAGATAGTGGCATCGTAGCTTTTAATGTAGAAGGCATCTTCAGTCAAGATGTGGCATACTTCCTAAATAAATATAATATTTGTGTTAGAGCTGGTAATCACTGTGCTAAGATATTAAAGAAATCTATTGGAGTTAAAAATACAGTAAGAGTTAGTTTATATTTTTATAACACATATGAAGAATTAGACAGTTTGGTAGAACTACTTAGTGATAAAGACAAAATAATGAAAGAAATGATGGAATAATGGATCAAGAATTAAAAAGAGAGATATTATTAGAAAATTATAGTAACCCTTTTCATAAAGAAACTAAAGAGGACTTTCAAAAAGCAAATGCTAATAATGTATCTTGCATTGATGATATCAATGTATTTATTAAGATAGAAGATGATAAAATAGTGGATGCATATTTTGATGGAGAAGCATGCGCTATATCTACTGCAAGTACATCAATCATGGTTAAAAAAATAATTGGTATGACTGTAGAAGAAGCTAAGAAATATATTGAAAACTTTGACAATATGGTAAATGAAAAAGAATATGACAAAGAAAATATGGATGAAGCCCTAGCATTTGATGAGATATACAAACAACAAAGTAGGAAGACATGTGCGACACTTCCATACCGTGCACTTGAAAAGTTATTAACAAAAAAATAACTTGACACGGGGTTGTTATAAAATAATTATGTAGAGTTTGCAAGAAAATGCTGGAGCCACTGCATGGTGGACTTATCTCCTGTCATGGGTAGCAAAAACACTTTTGCTTATGAAGTTAGATTAGATAGAATTAAAAATAGTTGTTCTACAGTGGAGTGGGCTTACGCCCATCGATTGCTCTTACATTGTCTACTACAATTTCTGGTGGTAATGGTACTTCAGAAAATTCTTATGTTGTTAAATAATTAAGTCACATTTGTGGCTTTTTTCTTGCACATTGGTTTGTTTTAAGTTAATATATTTAAATAAGGGAGACATATATGGATAATTATAAATTATTTAAAGCGATAGTTAAGTATCGTTGCAAGAATAAAGATGATTTAATAAGGTTTGGTTTTAGTAGTGATGATGTTGATGCTTTTGTTAGTAAAGGTATTTTAGATTTAAGTGGAGATGCTAAATTAACTAAGCAGGCTTCTTTCACACTTAGTGGTTTTGCTAAAAAAGTTTTTAGACTTGGAATGAAGGATGATGCTATTAAGTATTTGGTATATGCATATGAACTTGATCCAAGTAATTTAGATTCTGTATTAAATTTGTTTTATACATATCTTTTTATAGATATAGAAAAAGCATTTTATTATTTTGATATTTTATATCATGCTGATCTAAGTAATGTTAAGTTTACTTTGATTACTAAAAATGATTTGAATTTTTATTTGATGATGTTTAGTTCTTTTATGAAATTATCACCAGAGTATAAAGAAATTGTTAGTAAACTTACTTTTGAGGATATTAGTTATGCAAATAGTGATCGTGATTTAGCTTATCTTAGTAATAATATTCGCGGGCTAATGTTAGTTAAAAATTATTCTAAGAGTGGAAGTAAAATAGCTGAACTTGCGGCAGATAAAAGTTTAACTAAAACTTTTGATTTATCTGTTATTAAAGCAATTAATTTTAATATTGGAAATTTTAATAGACAAATTAAATCTGAAGTTGGAGAATTAATTAATGCTGGTAAGTATGAGGAAGCTTATGATTTAGTTGGTAGGTTACTTGATGAATACAGACTAGGAGCATATTTTATTAATGTTCATAAGTTACTTGGAATAATATGCGGTAAGGTTAAAGTTAAGGAGACTCATGAAACGTGCGCTAATTTTTATGATGCATTAGAGAAAAATAATTTTACTGAAGCTAGAAAGCTTAGTGTTGGCGGAGTTATATTTAATAAATTACTTGATGAAATTATTTCAAATGAATATGATGAAGAAGAACTATACAATGATTTAGTAGATAGTTTGGTTAGTGGTAATGTAGATGATAGCTTAAGACTTTTAAATAGGTATTTAGTAAGTATTTCAAAAAGTGATTATGAAGATTTGATAGCAGCGCTTATTAAGTATAATACTCATACTGGAGATGTTAAACATGCCAATGTTGTTCTAGCTATTAATATGCTTAAAAATAATGATTTTAGAATAGATTTAAATGAGTGCTATAAAGAGTTTTATAAGAGAATAAAAGCTAGAGATTTTAAGGCAGCTAGATTGCTGTTCGAGATTATTAAAGAGGCTTCAATGATTTTACATGAAGAAGCAGATTTAAATAGTTTAATGATAATGCTTGAGGATGCTAGTAAGTATGATAAGTATTTTAGAGAGTTATCTCAAAAAGGAGTAATGAGTACTTTTAAAGATTTAAGTGATGAGGATGTTAATGGTTTATTGAGTGAAGCTGGTTCTAGAGGAGTAAGAGCTATTGTTACTAATAATGGAACTGTGACTTTAGTTAAGAGAAGCTCTATTAATCAAAAGAAACGCGAAGAAGTTTCTAAGGAATTTGATGAATGTATTAAGAGTGGAAATTATAGTAAGGCTTTAAGTTTAGCAGAAACGCTTATTATGACTAGTGGTAATACTTTGTTTGCCAGTTTGATGGTTAAGTATACCAATTTATTAAATCTATTAGGACGTAAAGAGGAAGCATTAGAAGCTTATGATGTTAGTTTAAAACTTGTTAAAGAACAAGAGATGGATTATGATTTTGCTAATCTTTTAGTTAGTATAAATGAAGAAGAAGCCAAAGAAGAAGTTAGTAGCGATAGATTAACTATTTCACAGATTATGAACTTTGATAAGGATTATGAGTATTTATTTGATGCCGTGGCTTTAAAGGTAAGCGATGAGAATATTTCAGTAACAGAAGCAGCAAGTGTGCTTGGATTTGATGATTTTAATACAGGAATGGTTTTATTAATTTATGCTAAACGCTATTATCTTGAACATCAAGAGAAAAAGGGTAATGAGTTTATGGCAAAATTTAATGGGTTATCTGGTAAGGATAGTAAGTTATCTGAGATTTATGAATCTTTAAGAAGTATGAAAGGTATTTATCTAAATAGACAAAGTGTGAAAACTTCGATGAAGTTAGTTAAGGCGTAGTGATAATTATGAGGAAAAGTTTATTTAATGATTTGATCAAAAGTGTATTTGCAGGAATGATGATTGGTATTGGTGGAACTGTTTATTTAAGTTCAGCTAATAGTTTTTTGGGAACATTTTTGTTTTCTATTGGTTTATTAATGATTTGCATATATAAAATGAATCTTTTTACTGGAATGGTTGGATATGTTTTAGTTAATAAAATAAATTATATATTATCTTTGATTGTTACTTTATTCGGAAATTTTGTTGGTACATATTTGTGTGCACTAGGAATTAGTGAAACTAGATTAAATATCTATGATAAAGTAGTTAATATAGCTGGGATTAAAATTAATGATAGTTATTTAAGTGTATTTATTTTAGCCGTTTTTTGTGGAGTGCTTATGTATATTGCGGTAAATAATTTTCGTAAAAACGACAGTTATTTAGTTAAGTGTTTATCAATAATTATATGTGTAATGGTATTTATTATATCTGGATTTGAACACTCAATAGCAAATATGTTTTATATTTCTTTAGCAAAAGCTTGGAGTATTAAAGCGATATTTTCTATATTAATTATGGTTTTAGGTAATGCTTGCGGAGCGATATTAATAGCTTGTTTTGATAATTATAATCAGAGGCATAGCCAGTAATTGGTTATGTTTTTTTATTAATTTTACGCATAATAGTACTGGTGAAGTATATGAAGAAGTTTTTAGTATTTTTATTGCTTTTAGTTTTCCCATTATATGTGTTTGCTTATTCAAGCAAGATTATTGCTGGCGGTGAAAGTATTGGGATAGATATTAAAAGTGATGGTATTTTAATTGTTGGATTTTATAGGGTTAATGGCAAGCTTAATCAAAATGATTTGAAGGTTGGAGATGTTATATATAAAGTAGGAGATATTTTGGTTAGTTCGATTAGTGAGCTTACTAGTGCGGTTGCAGATAATGTAGCTGATAATAAGGTTATGCTAGGCATTAAAAGGGATAATGAATTTTTTGATGTTTTGTTTAGTTTATATAAAGACGGTGATAATTATAGAACTGGTTTATATGTAAAAGATGGCCTTAGTGGAATTGGGACACTTACTTATATTGATCCAGAGACTAAGATTTATGGGGCACTCGGGCATGAGATTGTAGAAAGTGCTAGTATGAAGCGAATTGAGGTTAAAACAGGAAGTATATTTAGAAGTAGTGTAACGACAATAGAACCTAGTGTAAAAGGTTATGCTGGTACTAAGAATGCTAAGTTTTATAGTTCAGATATATATGGAAGTATTGTTAAGAATACAATTAAGGGTATTTATGGAATATATACTAAAGATATAAGTGATAGGAAGACTTTTGATGTTGGTACGTTTAATGATATAAAGATGGGGAAAGCTTATATTTATACGGTAATTGATAAAGATAAAAAGGAAGAGTTTGAAATAAGTATTGATAATAAGAAAAGTGGTAATATTAAAAATATTCATTTTGAGATAACTGATGAGAAACTTCTGGATAAGACTGGCGGAGTAGTTCAAGGAATGAGTGGTAGCCCGATTATTCAGGGTGGTAAGATAATTGGAGCTGTTACACATGTAATAGTTGATAAGCCAAGTACAGGTTATGGAATTTTAATTACAAATATGCTTGAGGAAGGAGAAAAATCATAGTATAATTGTGTCAGAATAGGAGTGATAATCATGTTAAATGATAAAGTAGTAGTAATCACTGGTGGAGCTAGTGGTATTGGACTTGCTAGTGCTAAGAGATTACTTAAAGAGGGAGCAAAGGTTGCTTTACTTGATGTTAATGATGATGTACTTGAGATTAGTAAAGAATTGGGCGCTAATACTTTAGGTTTAAAGTGTGATGTATCTAATGAAGCTGATGTTAAGTCTAGCATTGATATGGTTGCTAATTTCTTTGGAAAGATTGATTATTTAGTAGCTAATGCGGGAATTGGCGGAGGAGCTAATAAACCGGCTGATGTTAGTATTGAAGAATGGAATAAGGTAATTGGCGTTAATCAAACTGGTATATTTTTAGTTAATAAGTATGTTATTCCTCATATGATCGAAAATGGTGGAGGCTCAATTGTTAATACTAGTTCAATGTATGGTATAGTTGGCGCACCAAATAGTTTTGCTTATACTGCTTCAAAGGGTGCTATTAATCAAATGACTAGAACTTTAGCTTTAGCTTATGCTGAAAATAATATTAGAGTTAATGCAATAGCACCTGGTTTTGTTGATACAGCAATATTATCTAGTGTACCTGATGAATATAAAAAGGTAATGGCTAAGGAAATGCCTATTGGAAGATTAGGTACTGATGATGAGATTGCATCTTTAGTTAAATTCTTATTAAGTGATGAAGCTAGTTTTATAACTGGAGCTATTATATCTATAGATGGAGGCTATACTGCGAAGTAGTCTTTTTTCTTGACTGAAAGTAATAGTAAATATATAATTTTAGTGGGTGATGTTACTTGAAAAAGAAGATTATTGTGCTTATTTTGACAATTTTAATTATTGGTGGCATTTTATTATTTAAAAATTTTGGTATTAAGGAAGATGTTGTAGTTCTTTCTGATATAAAAGATGATATGGTACTTGTTAATGGTGGAACTTTTAAAATGGGGAGTCCTAAAGATGAGTATCAAAGGGAAAGTGATGAAGTTTATCATGATGTTACTGTAGATGATTTTTATATGAGTGCTACTGAGGTGAGCAATAGTCTTTATGAGCTAGTAATGGGAAGCGTGCCAAGTGAGTTTGATGATGATGAGTTGCCAGTAACTAATGTAAGCTGGTATGATGCGATTAGTTTTTGTAATAAGCTTAGTCAGATGAGTAATTTGATGCCTGTTTATACGATTAAGAGTGACGGCACGTATTTTAATAGAGAAGCTGATGGGTATAGACTACCAACTGAGGCTGAATGGGAGTACGCAGCTAGAGCTAATAGTACGACTCCTTTTAGTACGGGTGAAGCGATTAGTACAGATGAAGCTAACTATTATGGTACTTATCCTTATAAAATAGAAGAACATTATTTTGAACAGGATTCTTTGGATATTAAGCCTGGTGTTTATAGAGGAAAGCCTATTTCTGTGAAGAGTTTTAATGCTAATTCATTTGGGTTATATAATATGCATGGTAATGTTCGTGAGTGGGTTTATGATTATTATGGTGAGTATGATGTTAAAGATAATAAAAATCCTGTTGGTGCTAGTGATGGTTTATATCGAGTTACTAGAGGTGGCGGATATAATGATTATGCTAAGCATCTAAGAAGTGCTTATAGATCAGAGATGATGCCGACAACTAAAACTGATAATATTGGTTTTAGAATAGTTAGAAACGTTAAAGGAATAAATAATATTGTAAAAAGTAAATATGATGATGAAAATTCTAGCAAGAGTAATGCTTTAATCGTTTATTTTTCTTGGGGTGGTAATACAAAAATGATAGCAAATATGATTGAAGAGAAACTTGGTGCAGATATTTTTGAGATAACTTTAAAGGAACCTTATTCAGATGATTATAATGAGGTTTTAAAACAAGCTCAAAAAGATTTAAATGATAATGCGAGACCTGAAATTAAGAATAAAGTAAAAAATATAAGTAGTTATGATGTTATTTTGCTTGGTTATCCAAATTGGTGGGCAAGTGTTCCAATGCCAATACTTTCTTTTTTAGAGGGATATGATTTATCTTATAAAACGATTATTCCGTTTTGTTCTCATGGTGGAGGAGGATTTGGTGAAAGTATTTCTCAGATAGCTAAATCTGCACATGGAGTTAAGATGGGAGTACCTTTAAGTGTACATTATTCTGGCGACTCTTCTTTAAGTGATGATATTGATGCTTGGCTTAAAGAAAATGGTTTGGTTGGTGAAGTATGAAAAAGGTAAAAATAGTAATTGACGCATTAATGTATGCAAGTCTTAGTATTTTACTTGGATATCATATTACTGATAATAAAGTGCATGAGTATTTAGGAATATTTACATTTGCTTTATTTATGATTCATCACTTATTAAATATTAGCTATTATAAGAATTTGTTTAAAGGTAAATATAATTTTATTAGGGTAATGAGCTTAGTAACTGATATATTAATGTTTGTTATGATGATTGGCGTGATGATTAGCTCTATGGGAATATCATCTTATGTATTTAAGTTTGGGGGAACTACAAAATTACTTAGAAGTATGCATTTATTTTGTACTAGCTGGCTTTTTGTTTTAGTTAATGTGCATCTTGCGTTACATATTTATCCTTATATTAGCAATTTTAGGATAGATATTAAGAAAAGCATGTTTGAGTATGCAATATATTTAATTAGTATTTTATTATTTGCTTATGGAGTTTATTATTTAATAGATGTTAAGGTTTGGGATAGTTTATTTTTACTTAAAGATTTTAAGTATTATGATTATAGTGAAAGTTTAATTCATTATTATACTGGCTATATTGCAAGTAGTTTTGTAGTTGTTATGATTATTTATTTAATTTTGATGATGAAATTACAAAGAAAAAAGGCTAAATAAGCTTACTATTTTTCTTTGTTTTTTTATGGTATACTGATGTAGGTGTATGTTATGGAAAACAAGTTTAAGAAGAGAAATGAAGATTTAGTTTATTATGAGAAAGAGGATAGTTTTACTTGTTTTCTTTATCAAAATAAAATTGGTAGATGTATTTTAAAATTTTTGTATTTACCTTTTGTTAGTAAGATAACTGGTCTTTTTATGGACTCTTGCTTATCGAAATTTATGATTAAAAGATTTATTATAAAAAATAATATTGATATGAATGATTATGAGGAAGTTAAATATAAATCTTTTAATGATTTTTTTACGAGAAAAATAAGTAAAGGCAAAAGACCTATTGATAGAGATGGTACTAAATTAATAAGCCCAGCTGATTCTAAAATTAGTGTATATAAGATAAGGGATAATAATAGTTTTAGAATAAAGAAAAGCGTTTATAGTTTAAAAGAACTGTTTAAAGAAGATATTAAAGGTTTTGATGATGGATATGCTTTAATTTTTAGATTAGGTGTAACTGATTATCATCATTATATATTTATAGATAATGGTACATTTGATGGAGAAAAAGTTATTAAAGGCAAGCTTCATACGGTAAGGCCAATTGCAGTGGATAATGAGAATGCTTTTATTCAAAATAGCCGTGAGGTATGCGCTCTTCATACAGATAACTTCGGCGATGTTTATATGGCTGAAGTTGGAGCTTTAATGGTTGGTAAGATAGTTAATGAGAAAACTAATGGAAAGTTTAAAAGAGGAGAAGAAAAAGGGTATTTTAAGTTTGGCGGAAGCACAGTTATTTTATTAGTTAATAATGTAGATATAGATAAAGATATTTTGGATAATACAGATTTGGGCATTGAAACTGTTGTTAAAATGGGAGAAGTTATTGGCAAAAAGAAAACGTTATAAATTAACGTTTTTTTAGATTAATCTTTGGTAAGATAAATGTTGCAAATACTGAGAAGATGAATGCACTTATAACATCAGCAATAACATGTTGTTTTACTAAAAGAGTAGATGCAATTATTAATATAAATAATATTATTAAGGTGATTCTTAAGTATTTATTAATACTTTTTTCTTTATATAGAGCATAGATCATATCGAAAGATAGTAAGCAGTGACAAGATGGGAAACAATTTACAGGATTATCTGCTTTAAATGATATGTATGCTATGAGAGAAAATAAATCATTAAATGAGTTTACTTCAGGTCTTATAATTGTTGTTGGGTAGGCAAAGAAGCAAATATATGCCATAACTAGTGAAACAAGAACCGCCTTTTTAGTTTTTTGATATTTTTCTTTGTTGTGTTTAAATAATAAAAAGAATGTGAATATTACCAGTGGATACCATATTGAATATATTAAGATAAATTCGATTACGAATGGAATCTTTTCATCTAATATACTACCTATTAAGTGGTAATCTTTAATGATGAACTGGCTTATGAAATAGACGAAAGCATTACACCCCATGATTACACACATATCAATTATATAATTTTTATATTTCTTCATATACATCACTTTTAAAGTATATCATATTTTTGTTTAGTAAAACTAGTTCAATTTGAATGGTTGTGTTTGTTTTTTTATTTTCTTTGTAATATACTTATGTAGGAAAGTGATTATATGATGAAGCATGATGAAGAGTTTGATTTAATTATTCGGGATATAGCTAGTAATCCATATGTACTTGATATGAAGAATTTTAGACAGCATTGTGATACGAATACGTATGATCACTGTTATATGGTTGCATATATTTCTTATAAGATTTGTAAGAAGTTTAACTTGGATTATATAAAGGTTGCTCGTGCTGGGATGCTTCATGATTTTTATTTGTATGATTGGCGAGAGAAGAGTACTTGGCATAAATGGCATGCATTTAAACATGGCAATTTTGCTAGTATTAATGCTTCTAAGCTATTTGATTTGAGTAAAAAAGAGCTTAGCATGATTAGAACTCATATGTGGCCGGTTACACCGACTTTACCGAGTAGTAAGGAAGGTTTTATTTTGACTATTGCAGATAAATACTGTGCTAGTAAAGAATCTTTAGACTATTATAGAAGGATACTTTTTAGAAGTCAGACTTATTCTTATATTAAAGCACTTATATGGGTGTTTCTGTTTAAATTATAAAAAGCAGTTCATTTAGGACTGCTAATTTTTTTTACTAACGTATGATACTTCATATTTATTTTGGTATTTTTCAGGGTGTTCTTTATGGAATCTATCTTTGTTTTTTTCCATCATAGTGCTTGCTTCTTGAATATGAGGTTTTAAGTCGGTAGTGGCTGATACATATGTGCTTCCATAGCATATAGAGTATTCTGTCAAACTAATTAATCTTAAGACTTTTTCGAGTTTTTCTTCAAATAATGCAGAAGGGATGTCTTTACTTATGATTACAAATTCATCGCCACCTATACGGTAAATGTCTTTTAAACGAAAAACATTTTTGATGCAGGTTACAATAGTTGTGAGCATTTTATCTCCGGCTTCATGACCATACATATTATTCGTGACACCTAAACCATTGACATCTATATATGCGATACCGACATTTTCATGTGTTTCTGGCTCTGATAATAATCTTTCATAAGCATTACGATTAAGAACATTTAATAATGCGTCTAAATCTTTTTCCATTTTTAATTTCTCACAGATTTGTTTATTTCTAAAAATGTTATTAAGAATGGATTCTAAAAATTTTATAAAAACTTCTTTGTTTTCAAGTTTTCTTTTTGGAGATTTTATTATTATTTTGGAATTGATACATTCGACGTTTATGACGATACAATCATCAATGTTATCAGCATTTATTTTTATTTCTTTTTCATTTTTTCTTTTAAATAGGTTACTAGTTATTTCATCTGATTTAAAAAATACACTTAAGATAATCATTAAATTTTTAAAATATTTTTCATCATAGTTTTCTGCTATGGTTAAAGAATTTAGAAAGAGTAAGAATTCATATTCAGTCATTTGTAACACCTCTTTTATTTGCTTGAAAAATAAAAACGATATATAAAATATCGTTATTTATTAAATGGGGCGAAATGTGGGGATCGAACCCACGCATACCGGAGCCACAATCCGGCGTGTTAACCACTTCACCAATTCCGCCATGTAACATAATTATTTTAGCAGAATTTTAGGTGTTTGGCAACTATAAATTAATATTTTTTTAAATTACGTATAATAAGATACATAAGAAGTGTAATAAGCTACCAATATCTACAAATATATGAAATACAAAGTGGAAGTAATGCTTTTTGGCACCAATCATGTAAAGGATAGCTCCGACAGTGTATGATATACCTCCAAATATTAGAAGTAACATACCACCTTTACCAAGGATTGGAGTTAGTTTTGGAGCAGTGAAGATAATGCACCAGCCCATTAATAGATAGCATGCCATTGAAAATATTTTGTATTTTTTTAAGTCTATTGCATTTAAAGTTATTCCAAGTGCTGCAAAGAACCAGATGATTCCGAATAATGACCATGCTAGGGCACTATTGTAACTTCTTACTGAACAAAGTAGTACGGGAGTATAGGTTCCGGCAATTAATATAAATATAGTGCAGTGATCAATTACTTGCATTACTTTTTTAGCGGTTCCTTTTCTGAGCCCATGGTATACACTTGATATGGTGTATAAAAGAATCATTGATATGCCAAATACAATTGAGCCTGCAATTCCATAGCTGTTGTGGTGTTTTGCAGAGAATATTAAACATAATACAAGAGATGTTATGCCAATTGCACCACCAACTATGTGACTTACCATGTTCATTATTTCTTCACCTTTAGTATAGTTAGGTAATTCTCTTTCTTTCAATTTAGTTCTTTTCATAATTTTTTGCCTTTCTTTTTCCAAGAGCACTTAATAAAACATATGCTTTTTCCCAAGAATTTACTCGGAAAACATTGTCACCAGCTGTATTTTGATTGTATGGTGTATCCATTAAGATAACTGGTACTCTTTGAGATATGCTTGCAGTATTTTTGGGACTGTCTTCTAACATTATAGTTATATCTTCAATAGTACAGTCTTCTAATTTGTCACCGGTTGAAAAGATTATTTTATCATATGGTATATCGTTTTCTAGTAAGAATAGTTCAACAAGAGCTCTAATGTTTTCTCCTTCTTTAGAGTCTTCGTTTGCAAATTTTCTTTTAGTAATAATGATAATTCGGTTTCCTTCGGCTTTTAATAATTTAATATATTTTGATGCGTCTGGTCTTAATTTAGAGTGTTTTGAATAAAAAGCAATTCCTTTATATAAGAGTTTTCTAAGCGCTCTGTTATTTGTTTTTAAGTTTTTCGATTCACGATCTAAAACTGGTGTATTTTTCCCTAGGATGCTTAGGAAATCTACGTTTGTTATTACGCCATCGATGTCAATTCCAATATTCATTTGTTTATCACCAATTAAAAGTTTACACTAAATGGATGGACTAGTCAAATTTAGGCGTAAAGTTAAAATACACTTTGTTATATTTTGCTTATTAGTTTTATGATATAATTTTTTTAGGGTGGGAATGATATTGTGAGTAGTAGGAGTGCTGGACTTAATGTAGAAAAGGTTATAAAATCCAGACGGCTATATGGTAGTAGTATCTTAATTAAAAAGAAGTAGGTGAGTTATGAGTTTAGATGATTTAAAAAAAGAATATGATAAAATGCAAGTTTTGTATGGTGATAAAGCTCTTGATTCCATATATTTTGGTGGCTGTGAAAATAATCCAGATATTTGTTTTGTTTTTTATGAATCCAACTGGAAGAAATATTGCAAGTTCTAAAAATTGGCATGGACTTAAAGCTCCTTGAATAGGGACTAAAAACATATGGGATTTATTTTATAGTTTAGATTTAATTGATAGTACACTTTATAATAAGATTAAAAGTATTAAGGGAAGTGAGTGGACACCTTCGTTTGCTTTAGAAGTTTATGATGCTGTTAAGAAGAATAAGTTTTATATTACTAATTTAGGTAAGTGCACGCAGGTGGATGCAAGGCCACTGCCTGATAGTGTTTATATAAAATATTTGCATTTATTATTAAAAGAGATTGAAATAGTAAATCCAAAAGTAATTGTTTTATTTGGTAATCAGGTAAGTTCAATTGTTTTGGATAAAAAAATATCTGTATCATTATGCAGAAAAGAAATGTTTGAAAAGAATATTGATAATAAAATTTTTGATTGTTATGCAGTTTATTATCCGGTTGGAAATGGCAGATTTAATATTGATAAATCGATAGAAGATATAAAATACATTATGAAAGAATATAATTTGTAAAATTTTAGTAAAATTAAGCATAAAATAGAAAGGGACTGAATTTAGTCTCTTTTTAAATGGTATAATAATGGAACTTTTGAAAGGGAGATAATATGCAATTGTTTGATTTATTTAATATTAAACTTGATGATTTTTTTGATGGCAATGAGAAGTATTTTGAATTATTGATTTTATCACTTCTCATCATTGTTGCTTGTAAGTTATGTGCTAAGTTATTTATTTTTATATTTAAGAAAATTAATAAGGATAGCAGAACACTTTTCTTTTTAAACCAAAATATTAATATTATTGCTAATTTGTTTATTATTGCTGGATTATTTGTTGTTTGGAGTGATTATTTAAGTAATTTTCTTACAATTATATCTTTTATTTCAGCTGGTGTTACGATTGCGATAAGAGAAGTTATTTTAAACTTTTTTGCTGGAGTTTTAATTAGAACTAAAACACCATTTAAACTTGAAGATAGAATTGAAATTAATAATATAATTGGTGATGTTGTTGTTATTAATTTGCTTTCTTTTAAAGTTCTTGAAGTAAGTGATAAAGAAAATGGAGAACAAAGTAATGGTAAAATAGTTAATATACCAAATAGTTATATTTTCTCATATGCTTTAAAGAACTATACAACAGCATTTAAATATATTTGGGATGAAATGATTGTTAATATTCCACTTGATGCTGATGTTGAAAAAACCAAAAAAATTATTTTGAAAATAGTTAATAATAATGAGGTTGTACGTGATATACCAAAAAAGATGAATAAACAAGTTACTGATGCATCTTTAGAATACAGAATTTATTATAATCATTTGGAGCCAATTATTTATACGAGAGTGGTAAACAACCATATTGAGTTATCAATAAGATTTTTGGTTCATCCTAAGAAGATGAGAAATGTGGAAAATGATATTTGGTTAAAGATTTTAAATGAGTATAAAAATAAGAAGATTACTTTATTTAAAGAGTAGAAAATGATTTCTACTTTTTTTATGGTGTGATATAATTTGGTTATGAGTTGGTGAAGGAAATGATTAGTGTTAAGTATCAAAATATTTATAATCAGTTTATTAAAAATTATAAAAGAATACATATAGATCCATATCATGAGATTAGTGAGGATGAACTTAATAAAATTTATGATGAACTTGTAAATTTATTGGATGTTAATGATGATTATACTTTTTATTATTTTATGAGTTATATTATTAAACGATTAAATGGTAAGAGTGATGCTCATACAAAATTAGATATGGTATCTGTAATGCCAATTAATTTTAAATTGTTTGATGATGAAGTTATTGTCAATTATCCAGAAGAATTAAAGGGTGCTAGCTTAAAGTCTGTTAATGGAATTGGTATTGAACAAGTTATTAATGAGATGGATGATATTCTTACTTATGGTACAGCAGGTAAAAGAAGAGTTGAAATAGAGAAAGGTCTATTTAATAGATATACAATGTTTAGTTTACCTTCTTTAAGAAATTCTGAAGAGCTTTCTTATGAACTTGTGACTTTGAATGGTGATGTTATTATTAAAAAATTTGGCAAGGAAAGAAATGAGTTAGATGGGAAATTATTTAGTTATGATAGATATTTATATGGTGATACTGCTTCTTATAAATTTATTGGTGATACTTTAATTTATAATCATAGCTCTGTACAAGCAAAGTTTGAAGATAAAATAAAGACTGCTATTGATAATTTAGAAAAAAATGATTTATCACATGTGCACACGATTATAATTGATTTAAGAGGCAATACTGGGGGTAATTCAGGACTCAATAAATATTTAATTGATTTTTTAAAGAAACACATTGATAAGAGACTTTTGTGTCTAACTGATTATAGAGTTTTTTCTGCTGGTAGATATGCACTTGGTGATCTGATTAAACTTGGCGCAGTTACTATTGGGGAAGAGATAAGTACGCCGATAAATTGTTTTGGTAATAGCAATTGGGTTCTTTTTGATAAATATAGTTTTTCTGTTTCTGGATGCTATTTTAATCCTTTTATTGGTTATTCAGCTAAAAATAAAAAAGATTTTGCAGATACTAAAACCGATGAGTTAATAAAGCCGGTTATTTTTAAACCAGATATTTATATAGAACAGAGTAAAGAGGATTTTATAAATGGTGAAGATACGGTATTAAATTATGCTCTTGTTTTTGATAAGGAAAAAAGAATAAATAAAATGTGATTGTAGGAGTAATTATGAAAGAA